>CAJWMT010000116.1:0-4647 GCA_913044275.1 uncultured Cellvibrionales bacterium | reverse complement strand
TTTCTCAGAGCTCGCTTAAAATATACGAGCCGAAAAATAGACACGGTTGATATCCTACAGCAACATCTGGCAATTAGACTAAAATCCATTCTTGATCAGACTACAGACGGTTATAGTTTTTCGGGCCTTTCAGGTTTAGAAAATAATAAGTCTTATGTGTTTATGAGTAATCACCGTGATATAGCGCTTGATCCAGCAATCACAATATTAGGTCTTGTAGAGTCTGGGAGAGATTCATTAAGAATTGCAATTGGAGATAACCTTTTAAGTAAACCCTTTGCCTCTGATCTAATGAGAATAAATCGAAGTTTTATTGTAAAAAGATCGATAGTAGGACGAAGAGAGAAACTTAAAGCTTTGAAAGTCCTATCGAATTACATTCGACAATCTGTATGCAATGAAGGCATATCGATTTGGATAGCTCAGGCAGAAGGAAGAGCGAAAGATGGAAAAGATAGGACAGAAACAGCTCTACTAAAAATGCTTGCGTTGAGCCGGTCCAAAGATCAGGATTTTTCGTCAGCAATAAATGAATTGAATATAGTTCCGGTCGCTATCTCTTACGAGTACGATCCATGTGATGCAGATAAGGCGCGCGAACTTTATATAGCCAAAACAGGAAACTCCTATGTTAAAACCGCATTCGAAGATCTTGAGACTATTAAAAAAGGTTTTATTGGCTACAAGGGTCGAGTTCATGTGCATTATGGTTCGCCATGTAAAATTGCGAATATTGGGGCAGAAAATTTAGCTGCGGACATTGATGACCAAATTTTTTGTGGTTATCGTCTTTTCCCAAGCAATATTGTGGCTTGGGAAATGCTTTCTGATAGTCTCGATGTTATGGAATTAAGACATTGCTGGCCTGACGAAGATTGGTTTATTGCTCATTCTAAGTTTGAAAAGCGAATACAGGCCCTGCCAGAAAAGCATCGGGATATAGTCGTTCAAGCTTATGCTTCGCCGGTGACTGACCAACTGTGCAGTCATAAAAGAGCATAATCCATTGTTGGATGAGAAAAACAAAACTGTTATCCAAGAGGGATACCGAGACTTTTTGCGTTGTCGGGGCTTTCAACCTCGGTTTGGGCAGAAAAATATGATCGCTGAAATCGCAAAAGTATTAAGTCAGAAGGATTCTAACAAACGATTGGCCGTTATAGAGGCTGGCACAGGTACGGGGAAAACAATTGCGTACCTCATTGCAGCTCTTCCTCTCGCCCGAGCTCAAAAGAAAACTTTGATTGTCTCCACTGGAACGATAGCGTTACAAGAGCAGTTAGTTAAAAAAGATCTCCCAGATTTATTGGCTAATTGCGGTTGGGACTTCAGTTATACGCTAATGAAAGGCCGAGGCAGATACGCTTGCAATTTGCGCATGCATAATTACCTCGCTGAATTATCAGCATCTAAAGGTGACGCCTTAATCTTGTTTGATGATGAGAAAGTACTAGAAGATCCTGTTACTGCGGATCTATATACGGAACTCTGGGAAGCGATGGAAAATGGAACATGGGATGGAGATCGTGACACATGGAAAAGTCATATTGACGAGTTCCACTGGCGGCCGCTCACAATTGATAGACGGCAGTGCGCAGGAAGGAATTGTCGTTTTGTTAAAGAGTGCGCATTTTTTAGGGCCCGATCGGAGTTGGAGGTCAGCGATTGTATTATTGTAAATCATGATCTTGTAATGGCTGATTTTTCTTTGGGGGGTGGGATCATTCTTCCCCCTCTGGAAGAGAGCATTTACGTCTTTGATGAAGCACACCGGTTATGTGAGACAGCAGTGCGTCATTTCGGAGCAGATTGTCACATCAAGTCAAGCTGTAACTGGTTAGAAAAAGTGAATCGACAGTGTAAGGCTCAAGCGGGAATGAATGAGACAGCGGGCGTGCTATTTGAATTGTTGTCGATAGTCGCTGAGCAAGCTCAGAATGTGTTGAATTTATTAATGGAAAGTTATCCAATCTGCGAGGAGTATTTGTCCAAAATTCATGTGACAGGTGAGGAAAAAACCTATCGATTTTCTCATGGTAACGTTGACGATGATCTCCGCCTACTTAGTATTCAGATCAAGAAGACTCTGGGGGACTGGTTAAAACAGGTCGAGTCATTGAATAACCTTTTGAAAGATATGTTAACGAACCGAGATGGTCAAGCGGCCGTTTCAAATATTGAAAACTTATTTCAAATCGTTGGCCAATGGTTGGGAAGAGCTAAAAAGATGACGGTATTATGGGACAAATTAAGTCGTGATAGGAGAGCCGAGTCTATACCACTGGCTTTCTGGGTTTCAAGTTTAACCGCTGCCAGCCGGCGTGAGGAGATATCTATTAGCGCTTACCCTATTCTGGCATCAGAACCACTTTTTAAACACCTATGGGGCAAGCCATTCGGTATAATTTTAACCTCAGCAACATTAAGATCGTTAGGTAACTTTAAAACTATTCAGCGAGATATAGGTATTCCAGAGGGAGCTAGTTATTTTACTTTTGAGGGTGTTTTTGACTATGCAAGATCTGCGGTTATTAGAATTCCCAAGTGCGCTGTTGACGGCAATGATATTGCAGCTCATACCAATCATGTGATTTCTAGTCTAGAATTTCTTATAGAAGGGATGGGAGGCAGCTTAGTGCTTTTCGCCTCTCGGAAGCAGATGCAAGAGGTATATAGCCAGATATCAACCAAACTTCGGCGAGATGTGCTGATGCAGGGTCAATTTTCGCACAGTGAAATTCGCCGTATCCATGTTAAACGTGTTGATTCCGATAGCCGGAGCATAATATTTGGGCTTGCGACATTTTCAGAGGGCATTGATTTGCCGGGTGATTATTGCCGGCATGTGGTCATAGCTAAGTTGCCGTTCTCAGTCCCAAATGAACCGCAACATGAGGCTTTGTGCGAGTGGATTGAATCGGAAGGTGGGAATGCTTTTTTTGACATTTCCTTGCCAACTGCCTCTTTGCGTCTGAACCAAGCTTGCGGGAGACTACTGCGTAATGAAACAGATACTGGAACGGTTACGGTTTTAGATCGTCGTTTGGTGAGTAAACGATACGGCTCGCAATTACTTGACTCGTTGCCTCCTTTCGCGCGTCAGCTAAATTCGAATTTGTAAATCTAACAGGAAGATCTCGTATCGGTTACGATGTCATTCTTATTCGTATATGCTCAAGATCCGATCAATATCTTTGCGTCAGTGGGTCGCTTGGTGAAAATTGATAATTAAATTAGTATGAGTTTTGGTTTCTTTGAGGACTAAATTAATGAGTGAGCTTTTTTTGGTTCGTCATGCTCAAGCATCGTTCGGTAAGGCAGATTATGATCAGCTCTCTGACCTCGGTGTACAGCAATCTAGATGGCTGGGTGAATACTTCAAAGGCCAACAAATAGAATTCGCAGAACTTATTGTGGGTGACATGCGGCGCCATCATCAGACATTAGATGGTATATGTGCGGCAATGGGGGTTACGAATCAATGTCGCACTGTGAAACCTGGTCTGAATGAGTATGATTTCGGCCAGCTGACAGCCGCTTATGCCAAATCGTTTCCTGACGAGCCGTTGCTACAAAAAATCAAAGCTGCTCCTCTGAATAAAAATAATCATTATAGATTGCTGCGCGTCGCGCTGAGTGCTTGGGCTAGAAAAGAGATTACTGATGTCTCAGAGAGCTGGGAAGAATTTTGTGAAAGGGTTCAGCAGGTTAGGAAATATATTTTGGCTGGAGCAAAATCAGGAAAACGGGTGCTGGCTGTCGGATCAGGAGGATCTAATAGTACTTTTCTGGGTCAAATCCTCGATGCCCCTGCCGAGACTATTTTTGATTTGAATCTACAATCGAAGAATACTGGCATTAGCAGCTACTTTTTCAATGAGAAAAAAATTACATTGTCCTGCTTCAATATGGTGCCTCACCTCGATACTAATAAATTGCGAGCTCATATAACTTATTAAGTGTATTAATCAATAAAGTCACTTTCAGCGAGAGGAAGGATAAACATGCAAACGGAATTTGATATGACTGGAAAGATTGCGCTTGTATCGGGAGCTTCGAGCGGCTTTGGAGCTTTTTTTTCAAAGATATTGTCCCAGTGTGGATGCAAGGTAGTAATTGGTGCGAGACGGACCGACCGACTAAACCAGCTCGTTGATGAAATTAAATCTGAGGGAGGCAGTGCTGCGGCTGTGGCGCTCGATGTTACTGACTCAAAATCTGTGCAACATGCTTTTAATTTTGCTGAAGATTTGTATGGCACGGTGAATATAGTGTCGAATAATGCTGGAGTGGCAGATACAAGAAAAGCGTACAAAATTGATGAGGATGGGTGGGATCGTGTGATTGATACAAATCTTAAAGGAGCGTTCAATGCGGTGAAGGCTTTTCAACGAAGTCTCATGAAAGCAGGCGGGGCTCGCATCATTAATATTAGTTCCGTTAACGGGCAGAAAGGGCAGTTCGGGCAAACCAATTACTCTACCGCCAAGGCGGGTATTCATGGTTTCACCATGGCCTTGGCCCAAGAGGTCGCTGCCAAAGGCGTCACTGTGAATACGGTCTACAATGGCTGCGGCATTCTTACCGCGCAAATGCGTGCATTGCACAAAAATAAAGCACTCGATTTTCCCGATTCATTCATGGCTT
>CAJWMT010000115.1:0-4885 GCA_913044275.1 uncultured Cellvibrionales bacterium | reverse complement strand
TTAGCCGATTTTTTCCGGTGTCATACACGAGGTTTCTGCCAAAATCATTACTTGAATAGCCAGATTTAGGTCATAAAAATATTCCACGCTCGGAACACTTGTCTTGCAGGCGATTGATAACGTCTTTTAATCTGAGCATTTCGTGATTATGTTCCTACGACTGGTTTGAGGTGCTAGCATCACGAACCTATAATCAACCAGTAGATCATGATGTTGATTGAGAGCTTTATATGAGCCAGCTTACCAAGTGCTAAATTTGCGCGAGATTGCCAATGAAGATTAGCAACTATACCCAGATATTTATTTTTTTTCTTTTAGGTGGCTGTGGCGGAGATATTGCGCCACCCGGTCAGGATTTTATTTATTCGCGGTTTCCGAGTGAGCATACCTTATTAGCTAATTCATCCTTTATTGATCATAGGTTATTTGATTCAGATGAAGATTTCAATAATGCCCAAAGGGGCATGATTGCGTTAGCTCCCGATATTGGGCCACCTGGCCACGATGGAAGGCCGATCTGGGATTGGAGTGATAATTTATTCGCTAAAACAGCGGCTCCCGACACCGTTAACCCAAGTCTCTGGCGACAGGCGAGATTGAATTCTTACCGAGGGTTGTTTGAGGTTCAAGACGGGATTTTTCAAATTAGGGGTTTTGACTTGGCGAATATGACTTTGATAAAAAGCGAAAATGGCTGGATCATCATAGATCCGCTAACGACGATCGAGTCAACGAAGGCTGCCCTTGACTTCGCCGAGCTTTACCTTGGCACTATTATTCCAACAGCTATCATTATCTCACACAGTCATATAGACCATTTTGGTGGCATACAAGATGTCATTGGTCGATCCGACGATCATGATCTTCCCATAATTACCCCATCAGGTTTTTTGTATGAAGCTACTAGCGAAAACATATTGGCAGGTCCTGCGATGACAAGAAGGGCGGCATATATGATGGGTTTAGAGCTAGAGACATCTGTTTTTGGGCATGTTGATTCGGGATTGGGAAAGCGCGTCATATCTGGAAGCACATCTATTGCAAAACCAAACATAGAGATTAGTGAATCAGAAGAATCGTTAATTATTGATGGAATAAATTTCATTTTCTTTAACATGCCAGAATCCGAGGCACCAGCAGAGCTGACTTTCTATCTCCCCGAAAAGCGGGTGTTTTGTGGTGCGGAAATCGTTTCCCGTACCATGCATAATGTTCTGACATTGCGTGGTGCCAAAGTTCGAGATGCATTCAAATGGAGCGAGTATATTGCTTTCATCATTGAGCGTTTACCCGATGTTGAAACCCTTATCATTAGTCATCACTGGCCCACCTGGGGTCACAATGAAATCGTTCAACAGCTTGAAGAACAACAAGATCTTTATCGGTTTATCCATGATCAGACACTCAGACTTGCCAATAAGGGATTGACGCCCCGAGAGATTGCTGAAGAACTTCGTCTACCCCCCAATCTGGCGAGGGCAGCGCATGTTCAAGGTTACTATGGAACTCTCAGTCATAATGCGAAAGCTGTCTATCAATATTATTTTGGTTGGTATGACGGCAATCCTGCGCACTTGCATCAACTTCCAAGCGTCGACAGTGCGCCAAGATATGTGTCGCTAATGGGAGGTCCTGATGCGGTTTTAGATCATGCAGAAGAAGCAGTAAGAAATGGTGAATATCGTTGGGCTGCAGAACTATTAAATCATCTTATTTTTTCTGAACCGGCATCCTCAAAAGCGTCGGATCTTCTGGCTTATGCATATACTCAGATGGGCTACCAGTCACAGTCGGGAGTGTGGAGAGATATTTTTCTCTCTGCTGCTCAAGAATTGAGGCAGGGTAACAATTATAGTCGTGACGATATTGATCTCGCTGCTGCGTTCATAAAGGAGATTTCGCTTGATAGTTTTCTACAATCAATGACTGTCAACATCGATCCAGATAAGGCATCTGGTAAGACTATAAAGATTAAAGTAGATTTCATTGACAAGGGTAGAGCTTTTCTGTTGTTCACCAGAAATTCTGTTTTACATTTTCGTGAAATCGATGGGAGTGAATCGGCTGACGCCTCAGTTCAGCTAACACATCAACTCTTTATCGATATGCTAATCGGTAAAGCTGGAATTAAGGAGACCATTTTTTCAGATGATTTATCTTTTGACGGGAGTATTGTTGCTTTGCTCAAGTTTTTCAGTCTTTTTGGCGAACAAAACACAAGTTTTAATATCGTAACGCCTTAGGCTGGAATATTGGCGATGCTGACTACTGGAATTATTGAATTTTAGACGAATGGCAAGAGCAAATCAGAATACTAATTCATGGCATGATTTTTGGTTGGTTCCATCCGGAGAAATTTAATGTTTGAAATAAATGATGGGTCAAATGACTTAGAAAATTACAGCGATGATGAGTCAAGTTACATTAGCTCAAACGGACTGAGATTTGCATATGGAACATTTGGCGACAAGTCAAATCCAGCGATAATCTTGGTGGCCGGTTTATATAATCAGATGGTTAGATGGCCTATCGAGTTTTGTCATGACCTCGCTGCTCGAAACTTCTTTGTTATTCGTTTTGATAACAGGGATATAGGCCTAAGCGATTGGATGACCGGTTTAAAGGCTCCAAGTCTTGTGCGTCAGATGCTGAAATATCGATTCGGCTTACCAGTTGATGTTCCCTACAGTCTTGATGATATGGCTGCTGATACGGTTGGCATCCTCGATGGTCTGAGTGTGAAACAGGCACATTTTGTTGGCATGTCGATGGGTGGTATGATCTGTCAGATTGCCGCTGCGCGTTACCCTGACAGAGCACTTTCTCTTACTTCCATAATGTCTACAAGCGGAACTTTTGGTAAGGGCAAGCCGTCATGGAAAGCGTCGATGCAAATGCTTAAAAAACCATCCAAAGGTCAATCTAGAATTGATAATTCGGTTGAAATCCTTCAGTTTTTAGGGAGCCCTGGATATCCCGTCAGTGATTCTGTTGTTAGAGCCATGGTTGAGATGGAGTATGCGCGAGGAAGCAATCCTGCGGGTTATCTTCGTCAAATGGCAGCAATTAATACGGCACCTAATCGAGTGCATTTATTGAACTCTATTAAAATCCCAGCTCTAATTATTCATGGTCGAGAAGACCTTTTAGTTCCTCTAGACGGGGGTATCGACACGGCTAGACATATTAGGAATTCTCGCTTGGTGGTTTTCCCGGGTATGGGCCATAATTTGCCAATCCAGCTCCTTGGACGTTTCGCCGACCTCATTACTGAGCATCAAAACTTTTAGGCGCCTTGCATCGGTTTAACAGATTCTTATCAACAGCTCGCGGCAATATAGCCTCGATGCTCTAAATTTCAATTGCTTTTATGAAGCTCTTCATTTAGTTCGATAGCTTTCTTATTTGTCAAGCATTCAACCTGTCCATTCACAGAGTTTCGGCGAAAGAGTAGGTCATTTTTATGAGCTAGTTCCCTTGCTTTGCACTTGCCATTTTCTCTTCCATCGTCTGTTAACATCGTTACGATTGTTCCTGAAGTGAGGTAGAGACCAGCCTCGATGGTGCAGCGGTCACCTAGGGGTATGCCCAACCCTGAATTGGCCCCAAGGAGACAATTTCGGCCCACACTGATCACGACATCGCCACCACCCGATAAGGTTCCCATGGTTGATGCACCTCCCCCTATATCCGAGCCTTCGCCGCAGAAAACGCCAGCCGAGATTCTTCCCTCGATCATGCCGATGCCTTCTGTACCAGCATTAAAGTTGACGAAACCTTCGTGCATCACGGTTGTCCCATGACCAATATAAGCTCCCAACCTGACTCTGGAGGTATCAGCGATTCTGACGCCCGGGGGCACCACGTAATCAACCATCTTTGGGAATTTGTCAACTGAATTAACGGTCACTACTTCTCCGTTTGCTCTAGCTTGAAGTATTCTAGATGGGAGTTCCTTTACATCGATCGGACCAACGTTAGTCCATGCTATATTTTTTAGCAGACCAAAAACGCCCTGCAAGTTGGTTTCATTCGGCTTTACAAGTCGATGAGATAACAATTGTAGTTTCAAGTAGGCTTGAGGCACTGATTCGGGCGGTTCGTCTTCAGCTAATACAGTTACCAAGATTGGTAAACTCAGGTCTGCTAGTATTTCTAAAGATTGAGCAATGTCATCTAGCCCGGCTTGCCATAGTCCTGAAACCAATTCCTTTTGCTTATATTCTGTTAGTTCGAGATCAAACGTGCCCGGGCCCAAAAGGGATCGGACAAAGTCACTTTGCGAATGGGTTAGATTTATCATGGGTGATGGAAAGAGAACCTCCAACCACTCACACTCTTTATTTTTAGTACCAATACCAAAAGCTAAACTATATATGGGCTTCATAATTTGATCTCTCGTTGATGTCTTATTGGGGGTGCTTCTTGAACAACTGCATGTATTCAATTTCATTGAAGCCCACCATTAATAGATCGCCATGCTCCAATACGGGTCGTTTAATAACGGTCGGATGGTCGCAAAAAAAGTTGACGATAGTAGCCCCGTCAATATCATTTTTTATTTTCTGATCAATCCCACGCCAAGTAGTTCCCCGGCGATTCAATAGCAAATTCCATTGAATCTTTCTAACCCAGCGCAAGACTAGTTTATGCTCTAGTCCATTTTTTCGAAAATCATGGAATGAAAAATCAATTTGATTTTCAACTAGCCAGCGTTTTGCCTTTTTAACACTGTCACAATTGTTTATGCCATAGATAACAGTTGTCATAATTGGTCCAACCCATTCGTGATCCAAGAAGTATTAGGCTTTAAATGTAGTATACGGTTTTTTTCTGTTTGGATAACAATATCGACAGATCTCACAAACACGACCATCGCACCCAC
>CAJWMT010000114.1:0-5058 GCA_913044275.1 uncultured Cellvibrionales bacterium | reverse complement strand
AGTCTTGATATTGAACATTTTTTATTAGCGTAACTATCCAGCAACGCTCCTGAGCATTCAAGGCGATACCATGTCTCTTGTCACGTGTCCAAGCTGTTCTGCCCAAATTTGGGATACAGCAACCATTTGCCCCCAGTGTGCCTTCCAGTTTCGAAACGCATCTAAATCGATTTATGGAAGCCTAATCAGAATATTTTTCTATTTATTTAATTTATTTATGGTTAGTGCTGTTGTCATTGGATTTTTAGAACCCGACATTCACGGTGAAAAGCTAATCTATCCAATTGCCACCTGGATCTGCGGCGGCACCATCCTCGGTCTGTTATATGTCATGAATCCACCAATAAATTATGTTAATCCTGATCAACAGCGGGTCTATATGATTAAGCAAAAGAAAATTGTTGTAGCATTTATTGGGGTATTAATAGTCATTATTTACTTCGGATTCTTAATCGGGAATGTATGAACTCTAACATCAGTTAACTTGGCTTTAGCTCCTAGTATAGCTCAAATATGCTCGCTCTTTTTTGAGACCGATGAAAATAAAATTTCCTAAATCATCAGGAATCGCAATGCTTTAAACATCGAGGAAAACTTTTTCTCCCCCTCGATCTGCGTTTTCTGACTACTTATAGATGAAGAAATCTCGACCAGTATTAAAATCTTTTCAATACAACAGGAGACAAATAAAAATAATTCTTAGAGCAAATAAATATGATTTTACAGACCCCTGTCATTAAAACATTTACCTCCATGGCCTCAGTCTTTACCAGAGGGGATTACTAAATATGGAAACAGTGTTAGGCATTGATTTAGGTACGCAGAGCATTAAGTTGATTTTTTATGATTACAAAGCTAAGAAAGTCGTTTCACATTGTTCCGCTCCATTGACAGTGCTTAGAAAGGATGATGGCTCAGCTGAACAAAGTGTCGAGCAATGGCTTGAAGGACTGAAAAGTTGCTTTCTGAAGATCCCTAAACAAGTGCGAGAAACTGTAAGAGCTATAGGCGTATCAGGCCAACAACATGGACTCGTAGCCCTCAACGAAAAGAATGAACCAATACACCCCGTCAAGTTATGGTGTGATACTTCGACTCAACGGGAGGTGGATGAAATCCATAATGTATGCGGTGGTAATGAAAAAATAATAGATCTGGCAGGAAACTCCATACTAGTGGGATATACAGCACCCAAGATTCGTTGGTTAAAAAACAACATTCCCAAGCTTTACGATACTCTGCGACATATCCTCTTGCCTCACGATTACATAAATTACGTGTTAACCGGTCAGAAAGTAATGGAGTATGGCGATGCATCAGGCACAGGCATGCTAGATGTCCGCAATCGAAAATGGTCACCCAAGCTCTTGGAGGCGGTCGATTCTGAAATCAGAATCGAAAAATATCTCCCACCGTTTGCAAGTGTGGGCGAGTTCATTGGCGTAACAAACCGTGAAGTTTCAATCGAATATGGAATCCCCGAGGGTACCCCTGTGTCCACTGGTGGAGGTGATAATATGATGGCCGCTATCGGCACCGGAAATGTGACTCCGGGCAACGCAACCATAAGCCTGGGAAGTTCCGGCACTGTATTTGCGTTTTCCGACAAACCCGTTATAGATCCTAAAGGCCACATCGCTGCATTTTGCAGCTCGACAAATGGTTGGTTGCCACTATTATGCACGATGAACTGCACCTTAGGGACCGAAATTCTTCGAACCTCACTTGGAATAAGATTGGAAGATTTCGAGAATGTTATAGCAAAGTCCGAGATAGGTGCTGGTGGGATCATCACGCTGCCTTTTTTCAGTGGTGAGCGAACTCCAAATCTGCCCCATGCAAAGGGTTGTTTGTTTGAACTAACTTCAGAAAACATGGCAGCTGGAAATATACTTCGATCACAAATTGAGGCAGCAACTTATGGCTTAAAATTTGGACTAACCGAACTCAACAATCTCGGAATGACATTCAACAAATTGGTGCTTACTGGTGGAGGGTCTAATAGTGCCTTATGGCGACAAATAGTTTCTGATGTGTGTGAGCTCGAAATCACCGTCCTGGCCCAAAATGAAGGGGCCGCCTTCGGTGCTGCACTTCAATCGCTATGGGTATTACTCAAAGAAACTGATCCAGATCTTACAATAGACGCAGTGACATCAGAACATTTAACAAGAAATTTTTCAGCATGCACCTCGCCCGATTGTGATAACTTTTCAACTTATAGGGACGGCTATCAAAAATATCTCGAGGCTGTTGATTTTGCATCAGCTTTATATTTCGAACCGGGCCCGAGCACTGAGTAACTAAGGAGAACCTATGATGATGATCTACAATGTTTCGGCTATAGCATAGCTCCTATTTTGCAGCATTATTAACCTCATTGGTTATCAAGATTCCTGATAACATATTTATATTTAAGTGCCTCCAAACCATGCATTCTGGTTCGACCTAAAAGATGGAAATCCAGTTTTTCAAGGATACGAATCGAGCCGGAGTTATTTAACGCAACAATGCCAAAAACGGTTCTTGGCATAGGCTCTGGCAGTCCAATCTGTAAGACAGCTTTTGCGGCCTCTAGTCCGATTCCCATTCCCCAGAAAGCGGGAATATAACGATAACCAAAGTCAATTCCATAATCCTCTTCTAGAAACCCACACATTCCTATTAATTGATCAGTTGACTTATAGCGCACTGCATACCTACTAAATCCTTTGTCATTATAGTGATCGATGTTTCTGTGTACGTAAGCAGCCGCTTGATCGTAAGAGAGTGTTTTCCCATCTATATAACGCCTCACAAACGGATCTTTCTCTATCTCAGCCCACGGACCTATGTCGCTTTCTTTGAATTTTTGTATAACTAACCTTTTACTTTCTGTATTCACAACAGTAGTGATCCACTTATAAAAATTTGGTGGAAGAACAGTACAGCATAAATAGTTTGGAAAAAATGAAGGGCTACCATTGACTTCTAGGTTATTCGATCGATTTAATAAATCGATTTTCAAGATCAAGATCAATATCATCCAAGCCTTGATTGTCAAAAGGATTCTCTACATTATCTAGAACATTATTGAGCATCATCAAAACCAAACTATACAAGATAGGTATCAAGTACCCCATAAAAAACAATTCCATGCTTAGACTTGCGAAATAAGGTGCAAATAAAATAGGAAACAGGTTTAAAAACACTCTACTGTATGCCCGTAAAGCCTTTGGAGTCCTATAATCGGAAATTGTGCTAAGACACTCAAAACTTTTAATCGCATCATAAAGGCAAGAAGCTTATATCGGATGGGAATCGGTCATGCCGCGTGCTAAGAACTCATCATTATAATCTGAAAGACTTGAAAAACTTTTGTATATTTCCGTTTTCTATGACGCTGGAGATTGAATGTTGGTCAGGTCTTGTTTAATTAAAGTCAGCAGTTCTTCGATTATGTCTCTGACTTTTTGATTTCTTAAGGGAACGTCAACATTCGCAGCAATCAACCAACTTTTATGCGCATAAAAGTTCATAGCTAGGCTTGCATTTAATGAACCATATTGAATTAGTGCTTTGTCACGTCTTACATAAGAAGCGCTGATAGTGAAGACCAATGGAAAGACGACTGCCAGACCAATAAGTGCAGTCGGCATGTCTGCGATAAGATCGTATTTGATACATAGATAGGTTGCTAGAACCGATAGCCCCGTTAACGCCATCGTCCTAAAAGTCACCACATATACAAAATTTCCTAAAATTGTTAAATCCATCTGACTGCCTTTCCCTAACTAGCTGATTAATGCAAGTATAAGTACCACTTTATTAATCGGCCCAAAGATTTTAAATAACTGAAGTTTTACCAGCATGCCAATTCCAAGGAAGGCTGACATGACCCATCACGCCACAGAATAAACCGCAGGTTTTTCAGAACGCAGTCCGAATATTACGCTAAGAGCCGGAAGAAGGAGGCTGGCTTGACGATTTACGCACACGCAATAGGTAGATAGCAACCCCAACAGCAATCGCGACAGCTAGATATCTTGCCGGGCTCATCGCTTCACCGACGAGCGGGTAGCCCCCCAAAACCCAAAATAACCAAAAAAAAATGAGGTACTTTTGCGCAGAATTGAGTTTTTTTAGTGCCGAAAGCAAAGACTTTGCCATAGAAGCCCTCTAGTCTACCTAGAAACATGCTCTTGACCGGACAGTGACACCGCTAAAGCGATCGCAAATGAAAGTTTCAGCATTTATCCTTGATTCACGAAGAAAAGAGTCCGAACCAACTCAATGTAACTCCCCTCGCTGGCCATTAACGCTATAAATACCAAAAGTATCAAGGGTGGCCCTAGAATCGCCAGAGCGAACGCCATTCGCTCCCATACCATATGCATAAAGATAGCTACAATGAAGCCAGCCTTCAGAAACATAAATATAAGAATCAGAGTCCAGCGCCAGAACCCCTGGAGCTGCGCATAATCGACCCAATATGATAATCCGCTTAAAACAAACAGGAGCCCCCAGACCTTGAAATAGGTGCTTATGGGATGCTGTTGATGACCATCTTGCTCTGGATTTTCCATAAAACTAAAACCTTACTACCATAAGTAAAAGAAAGCGAAAATAAACACCCAGACGAGGTCAACAAAGTGCCAATAAAGGCCAGTAATCTCAACGATCTCGTAACCTCGCTCCTCATAGTCGCCCCGTAAAATCTTTAGTGCCACTATGAGAAGATAAATCACCCCGATAGAAACGTGGAATCCGTGGAATCCTGTGACCATAAAAAATATTGAGCCAAACTGCGGAGCTCCAAACGGATTGCCCCAGGGTCGAACCCCCTCCTCTATGAGCTTGCTCCATTCAAAAACCTGCATGCCGACAAACATCACACCAAAAAGGGCCGTAATGATCATCAGAGTAGCTGCAGCTTTCGGTTTTCTGGCATATCCGCAATTCACGGCCATTGCCATGGTCCCGCTGCTGGTGATCAGAACAAACGTCATAATAGCAATTAGAAGCAGAGGGACATGTTCGCCGGCAATAGTCAATGCAAAGACCTCGCTGGCATTTGGC
>CAJWMT010000113.1:0-5555 GCA_913044275.1 uncultured Cellvibrionales bacterium | reverse complement strand
AAGAAAATAATATACCTATGGTCGCTGCAAGAGAACTCATTGATGGAATGCTCGCCGATCAGACGCCCGCAAGATTCCGCAATACGTCAGAGCTACTCCGATACAGCCATGCCGTTGCTGGGACTGTTGGTCTGATGATGTGCAGGATTCTAAATTGTAAACACGCCCGTGCAGAGAGCTTTGCGATCGATCTCGGTATTGCTATGCAGCTCACAAATATCGCACGCGACGTTCTTGAAGATGCGAAAATGGGGCGACGGTATATACCAAGCGAGTGGACGAGTCTCAGCGAGACAGAATTATCGCCTGACAGTCTGAAGGATGCGTCACCCAAGGTAAGAGAAAACATAGCTCTAGCGGTTAAGGAACTGATTCACCTTGCCGAAAGGTATTACGATAGCGCAAAACTAGGCATTCACCTATTGCCATTCAAATGTCGTTTTGCCATTCTTGTTGCACTTAGGATATATAGAGCTATTGGGCGCACTCTAAAATGGCGTAATTTCGCTTGGTGGAAAGGTCGAGTCGTGGTGTCCAAAACTCATAAATTGGCTCTTTCTATTATCAGCCTTAGAGCCTTTCTCCCAAGAAAGGTGCCCCCACATTATTCAAAACTACATGCACCTTTGCGAGGGCTAGCAGGTGTCGTCACAGATTGATATAGCTATTATCGGAGGGGGCAGCGCAGGTATGAGCCTAGCAGCCAATCTGGCCGATCTCGCCCCTCATACTGAGGTGCGCGTATTTGAGCCTCAAACCGAAGAAGAGCGTGATTGCCACTGGAGTTTTTGGGGTACAGACTATCATGTGGAGGCTTTAAAACCGGCGTGCAAAGGTGTTTGGAAACGATGGCAATTAATTGACCACGAAAAAAAAGTAGTCCATGAAAGTGTTGCCCAAAACTATATCACACTTAGCTCATCTGAATATTTAAAGCTTTGTGAGGCCAATTTGGGCCCAAAAATCCAGTTAGTCCGGAATGCTGTGAAAGAATTAGACTATAAAAATGATGTCGCATTTCTCTCAGTTGGAGATATCTCCTACACCGCAGCCCATGTATTCGATAGCCGGCCTCCTGAAAAAAAACCGGGCGGAATGATACAACATTTTTTGGGACGCGAAATCCGCACCAAGGAACCGATTACAGAATCCGATACAGTCACCCTGATGGATTTTCGTGTCGATCAGTCCCGTGGGCTGCACTTCATCTATGCGCTCCCATTTTCGGACACTCATCTACTGATCGAATCAACCATGATCTCTCAATCAAAAGAGCCACAGAAATGGTACCTTGAGACTATTGATAAATGGTTAAATGAACGTGGTATCAGTGTCGAAAGCGATATAGGATATGAGTCGGGCGTCATTCCAATGGACAATTGTCAACCTCAAGATTCAAGAACCTCGGCTATAGGCGCTGCCAGCGGAACCATCAGACAATCGTCTGGATATTCCTTCAACTATATTCAACAACAAACCGAGCAGCTCGCAGGACGCATTAGTCGGGGTTGTTATGAGGTGCCTACACCAATTTCTGCTAAGCTAGTTTTTATGGATAGACTGTTTAATAGGGTATTAATCAAACACCCAGAATTGTCAGTAAAACTCTTTATGCAAATGGCTGGCGCACTTAATGGAGAGCAGTTTGCTCGATTTATGACCGGCACAGCATCATTCAGTGAGTGGGGCAGAGTCATCTTATCCATGCCCAAAACGCCTTTCTTGAGGCATCTGTGGAGTGTCTAGCTGGGATTACATTGCAATCGCCGGTATCTTGATCGCTGGCGTCCCGCACGGCGGATTTGACGGGGCAGTAGCTCGAAGAACAGGATTCACTATTTTGAAGAGAAGCATGCTGGTATTTAACGCATCATATGTCCTCTTGGCTTCTTTAGTAGCTGTTGCATGGTTGTCTGCCCCTGGCATCATTTTAGCGCTTTTTCTGTTAATTTCGGCAATCCACTTTGGCAGCAGTGATATACGTTCTGTTGCCAAACCATGGCAATGGCAATGCTTTCTTCCTTTAACCGCTCATAGCGGTCTTGTATGCATCGCAATTCCCGGATTACATCCCGAGCTGGTTCTCCCGCTGTTCAATATCCTAGTTGGGGAAACTAATGCACTCGAAATTCTTGGCGGCATTAACTACCTCATAGTACCTTGGTTACTGGTCGTCATTGTTTACCTAGTCTATGCTTCCCTCGTAAAAGAATGGTGGCGAAGCGCCGTCCTTCTAGGAATTTTATTGATGATGTTCTTCTGGTTGGATCCATTAGTTAGTTTTGCGATCTATTTTTGCTTCGTACACAGTCCCCAACATAGCCTGAGAATATGGAGAAGCCTAGCGCCCAATGATCAGAGGAGATGCTTTTTGGAAGCTGCAGCCTATACCACGACGGCTTGGATCATTGCCTTGCTTTTGATGGCCTGGCTGCATACAGCTGGTGGCATAGATTTCGATTCTCTGCTGATACAATTGACATTTATTGGATTAGCCTCGCTTACGGTACCCCATATGATCCTCGTTGACATGATTGATCGGCAAAATGACTGATATCCGAAGAAGAAAACAAGACCATATTGACCTTGCTCGCCAACCAAGTCATCAAATGTCTATGGACTCAGAGTTTGAACACGTTCGTTTTGAACACATCGCCCTCCCGGAGCTGGATCTCCAATCCATCGATATGACGTGTACTTTTCTCGGTAAGTATTGTAAATCTCCTGTCATTATTGGCGCGATGACGGGAGGTTGTGATGAGGGAGAAGCTATAAATCGTCACTTAGCCGAAGCAGCCGAATATTGCATGATCCCTATGGCTCTGGGTTCCCAAAGAGCCGCTATTGAGCTTAATCTCCAGCAAAACGCACGACGGTGGGCGCCCAACGCTATATTATTGGGCAACTTGGGAGCAACTCAATTAGCAAAAGGTGGCCTAACACTGGCGCAATCAGCTATCGAAACAATCTCAGCAAATGCTTTGATAATTCATCTGAATCCGCTTCAAGAATTAGCGCAACCATCAGGTGACCATAATTGGACTGGAGTTTTGCGCGCCATCGAAATCTGTTGCCTCAAACTAGATGTGCCCATAATCGTTAAAGAGGTTGGCGCCGGTATTGGACCAACTGCAGCCCGGAGTCTGATAGATGCGGGTGTCAGATATATTGAGACCGCAGGCTGCGGTGGAACGAATTGGGCGAGCATCGAGCTAGCTCGTAATCCCTCTTCGCGAGAGCGAGAGATAATGCAACCATTTCTCACCTGGGGCATGCGAACTTTTGATCTCCTGCCACTCTTAAGTGACATCAGTGGCATCGATGAAGCCATAGATCTTCAAGTGATTAGTTCCGGTGGAATTCGACATGGGCTCGATGTGGCTCGTAGCATCAGGTTAGGTGCCAGCATGGTTGCTATGGCACAACCTTTTCTGGAGCCAGCTATCCGTTCCTCAGAAGATGTAATCGAAAAAATTAATATTATAAACGAACAACTCCGGCGTACAATGTTTTTAACGGGTAGTGCAAATCTCGATGCCCTGAGCCAAGCAAAGCTGGGACCAAGGGGCTAGTTCAACTATACCTTGAGTCGGCAAAGGATACACACATGGAGAGTGGTGCAAAGAACAGGTTTACCGTTATCTTTTACTTTTTTGACTGATTCCGCTGGGCAATCAATTTAGATTCTCGAAATATACAGGGACCGTTAACTTGAAACATATATTATCCGAAATCCGATCCGGGGTGGGCTTCATTACGCTCAATAGACACGAAGCTCTCAATGCACTGTCACTCGAAATGGTGAATGAATTAGGTCGCCTGCTCTCCATCTGGAAAGCAAATTCATCTATTCAAGCCGTCGCCATCCGCGGTTCCACAAAAAAAGGACCGTTCGGCAACTTCTGTGCTGGAGGTGACATTCGCTTTTTTCATATGGCCAGTTGCAGTGGTGACAAACAACTGGACGAGTTTTTCACAGCAGAATATCGCCTTAATCACCTAATATTCACCTACCCAAAACCATACATTGCATTTCTTGATGGCATCGTAATGGGCGGCGGAATGGGCATTTCTCAAGGCGCCTCCTTGCGCATCGTCACCGAGCGCACCAAAATGGCAATGCCAGAGACAAATATTGGATTTTTTCCCGATGTAGGGGGGGGGTTTTTTTTAAGTAGGTGCCCCGGTAATCTCGGGGAATACCTGGGTCTCACTGGCCAATTACTTATTGGAAACGATTCCCTATTCGCTGGCCTCGCCGACCATGTTGTAGATAGTGAGAGCCTTGACCAATTATGGAAAAATCTGAGCGATTCATCTATCCGTGGCGTGGATGACAGGCTATCCCATCTCAAGTCTCAGCTTGAAGACCAATCTCCCGTTGAGAGCTGGCCGAAATGGTGGGACGATCGGATAAATAACGTGTTTGCAATGAATTCGATTCAAGAAATGATTGATAGCCTTTCAAACATGGGTGAAGGCTGGCCTGCCGAGGTGTTATCAGTTTTGATGCAGCGCTCACCGCTCATGCTGCATGTGACGTTAGCCCAAATTCGACGCGCAAGAACCATGAGCCTGGCGGATGACCTTCGAATGGAAAGAGACTTAGTACATAACTGCTTCTACACTGAACATCTTGGTCGTTCTGGAGTCACCAGTGAAACGGTGGAGGGAATCCGAGCACTGGTTATCGACAAAGATCTAAAACCACAATGGAATCCCAGCAGGATTGATCAAGTAAGGGCAGAAATGGTCGAACCCTTTTTTGAGAGCCCATGGTCAGCGGAGAAGCACCCTCTGTCCGATCTAGTTTAAAGGTGTCACTCAATCGAGTCACGGGTGATCAAACGGTCCATATAAACATAACAGGCCTATGATGTGATAACACAATTAAAAGAGAAAACTATTACCTGTCCCTTTTGTTGGGAATTAATAGATATTTTAGTCGATCCAACGGAATCTCAAATCTATACAGAGGACTGTTCGGTTTGCTGTCACCCAATACTCATTCGCTGCGAAGTTGACTTACATCAAATAAATTTAGTCGTTACACAAGAGGATCTCGGTTTCTAATACTTGTTGATCGAAGATTCCTTTTAATAACTCCACCGAAATGCATTTGTTTTTATTCAGTCTCTCTGGTCAAAATGATCTAAGAAACTGGTCTGGTATGAGTCAACACGAACGTATCGATATGCTCTGCTTCTCTGGTGGTTAAAATGAATATGGATTCAATTGATCTTTTTGACCCAGATATCCAAGAAAACTGGTTCCCAGCCTAAAAGACGCTTCTCGAAGAGGCTCCTGTATACAGGATACCCGGATCGACAACCTTCGTAATCACCAAATATGAAGACATCCTGACCATTGTCGGTGACCCAAAAACCTTTTCAAACGAACCCGAGAAATATGGTGGCGAACCATTAATTGTTCACCCCGAGGCTCGACAATACTACATCAATCACGGTTTGGGCAAAGAAACAGGACGAACTCGATGGCCGCTTCTGGGCATGGATCCGCCCGACCACGGAAAATATCGAAAGCTTATCGATCGG
>CAJWMT010000112.1:0-5562 GCA_913044275.1 uncultured Cellvibrionales bacterium | reverse complement strand
CCGATACTGGCGCTATTGGTGGGAGTATTTCTCACGAATTTCACGTACTCGCAGATTCAGGAGAGGATGCGATTGTATTTTCAGATGGCAGCAACTACGCAGCGAATATAGAAAAAGCAACCTCACTCGTCCCCAATTCTGCAACCCTAACGCAGCCAGATGAGATGAAGGAAGTACCGACTCCAAATGCAAAAACGATTGATGACGTATGCACTCAATTAAAGATTGAGCCGCAACAGATGGTGAAAACTCTGATATTCCATGATCAAGGTGATAACGAGTCTATGGGCCTACACGTATTTGTAGTGAGGGGCGATCATCAGCTAAATGAAGTAAAAGCTCGAAGTTTTCTCGGAGCTAGGAGTAATCTCATAATGGCTTCAGATGCGCAGTTAAAAGAGTGCGTGCATTGCTCTGCCGGTTCTCTCGGGCCTGTAGGACTGAAAATGCGTGTAATTGTTGATCATAGCGCCGCAAATCTTCATTCTTTCGTCTGCGGCGCTAACCGGGACGGATACCATCTAAAGGGAGTGAATTGGGAACGGGATTGCCCTAACATTGAATTAGCCGACATTCGTAACGTCGTCTCTGGGGATCCAAGTCCGGATGGAGATGGACAGCTAGTAATTAAGCGTGGCATAGAAGTCGGGCATATCTTTCAGCTCGGCACCAAATATAGTAGGTCGATGAACGCAAGTGTGCTTGACGAAAACGGCAAAGAGAAAACGATGCATATGGGTTGCTATGGTATCGGTATAGGGAGAATTGTTGCAGCAGCAATTGAACAAAATCATGATGAACGTGGCATCATTTGGTCAGATTCAATCGCACCCTTCCAAGTAGCGATAATTCCTATCAACTACCACAAATCAGGAGCAGTCAAGAATGCAGCCGAAAATCTATATAACCAATTAAGGGATTCAGGTAAGGACGTATTGTTATTTGACGAAGTCAAATCTCGACTGGGAAGCATGTTAGCCGATAGTGAACTGATAGGAATTCCCCACAGAATAATAATAGGTGAGCGCGGTCTAAATAATGGGATAATCGAATATCAAAATCGGCGAGAGCCAAGCAAACAAGAACTAAAAACTGATGATGCGATGTCCTTTTTAGCGCACAAACTGCGCTGCGGATAGCCAAACCTAAAGCTCAATCATGTTCATACTTGAAAAACCAATAAACTTCAAATAATCAAGTGGTGGGGTTTCTTCCGAAGTCACATATAAAACTCTTTCATTACCTTCGGCTAAAGAGCCTTTGGCGACTGAATCAATTCTGGACGCAATACTCTTTGCGCTATCAATTAGTTCGGCATCTCTAAAAATCTCTTGTAGCTGGTTTTTTACGAGAGAAAAATGCGTGCATCCCAAGACTACAGCATCGAATGACTTTTGATCTAATGGGGCCAGAGCCTCATTAAAATCAAAAGAATCTGTCCTGTCGGAAAGAAACTTTTCTGTCAAACGAACCAATTCAGTACTCCCATAACGTTCCAAGTTGGTGCCATATGAATATTTTTTTACCAAACCCTCAAGATAATCGCCCTCAACAGTCTGAGGGGTTGCCAACAAAAGAATTTTTCCTCCTGGATACCTTTCAAAGGCTGGTTTGACTGCTGGGACCACTCCTACCACCGGCACCGTGTATCGATTCCTTAAACGATCTAGAATCAGTGTGCTCGCCGTGTTGCAAGCAACTAGAATCATTCCATGGGTTTCTCGAGACTGGACCGCATCCACTAGACATAACATGCGCTCAATTATGTCGGCAGAATCACGATCCCCATAAGGACAACCGGCGTAATCCGCCGCATAGGTAAACGATAATTTAGGTATTTTTGCCTGTATCGCATCAAGCAAGGAAAACCCTCCGCTTCCAGAATCCACAATCAACAAAGGCAAAGACATATGATTTTTATCGACTAATAATGACTAATTCTGCATCTTAACGCTTGTATCGCAAAACGTACTATCAAATTCCTCAAAAGAGCGCAAAAAAATCTATCGCGCATTGCATAGCCAATTTCAGATAACTGGGAGTTCCTAAAGGTTGAGATTTCAACTTGCATGTCTGAAGGGACGACAGTATTCTGCCGCCTTCCGAAAAGAACCACTGTAAGGGCAATTAAATACTCACTCATTGCCTTACAGAGCTAACATAGTCAGGCCAATGAGATGAAAAATCTCCGAGGAATTTTTTTTATGGTGGTAGCCATGGCTACCTTTGCCCTTGGGGATGCTCTATTAAAGATCATATCTTTGAGTCTGCCAGTTTCTCAAATCCTGATCATTACAGGATTTGCCGGCGGTGTAATAAGTTTATCAATCATCTGCATAACAAAGACTCGTTTATTTATGCCGGAGCTGGGAAATATGGTTTTTCTTCTGCGTTCTGCAACTGATATGTTAAGCGCGCTCTTTTTTGTTTGGGCGATTGCCACGACTCCACTGTCTTCTGTCTCCGCAGTTCTTCAAACAGCTCCTTTAATGATCACCATAGGTGCGGTTATAGTTTACCGTGAGACCGTTGGATCAAGTCATTGGACAGCTATTTTCGTGGGTTTGATTGGTGTCATGCTTATTGTGAGACCAATGTCCGAGGCGTATCAACCCTCCGCATGGCTCGCCGTCCTGGCCACATTTTTTGTCGCGCTGAGAGACCTCTTGACTCGGGCTATAGCGGATCATATTCCAAGCTTGACGATATCCGCTTACTCATTTTTCGCAGTGGGATTGGGTGGGCTAATTCTCTTGCCATTTGGGCCACAATTTATACAGCCATCGCCATATATTTGGTGGCTTTTGGGAGGCGCTACAATCTTGGGAACGTTTGCCAACTTCATGCTTATTTTGGCCACTAGATGGGGTGACGCCTCAATTATTGCGCCGTTCAGATATACCCGGCTAGTTTTTTCAATACTGCTCGCTGTGTTAGTGATGGACGAGCAACCTCTCTGGGAAACTTGGATTGGCGCTACGATGATCGTGGTTTCCGGTTGTTACATTTTTTTTAATGAACGCCATAAAACAGTAAATAGAACCACCGAAAAATCAAAAGCTTGAAACTATCCTACAAATCATTTTTCGCGACGGTCATTAGTCCAGAAGTTGTGATATGCTTTAAACATCAAATACACTCCTGCGGCTCTGTTTTCTGACTGCTAAAGCAACGACTTTAAGACGATATGACAAGACCAACCCATGCACTGATAGATAGAAAAGCACTGCGAGACAATTTTGCACTAGCAGTAAAATCTCAAAAAGGTCAATGCATGCCGATTGTCAAAGCCAACGCCTATGGACATGGCATGGATATTGTTTGTGGCGCATTGGATCAGACTCCAGCTTTCGGCGTTGCTTCAATCAATGAGGCATTAGAACTCAGAAACTTGGGATTTAAGCAACCTATCCTGCTTTTGGAGGGAACATTCGATTCAGATGAAATTGAATTGGCTTCGGAGAATAATTTCTGGTTGATGGTTGAGAACCATAGACAGAAAGATCATATTTTAAAGGCAAAACTTAAACAACCTATTCGCATTTGGCTTGGCTTAGATAGCGGAATGCATCGTCTCGGATTTGATCCTCTTGAAATACATGAGGTTTATCAACATCTTTTAAACTCGGGAAAGATCGACAGCTTGACTGTCTTGGCAACCCATTTTGCCTGCGCCAATGACCTATCCAATGAAATGACGACGCGACAGATAGAATGTTTTGATAAAACCGTTCGGGGAATAGAATCAGCAACTGGCCACATCCTAGAGCAGAGTCTTGCTAACTCGGCGGCGATCATGGGCTGGGAAAAGGCCCTTCGCGACTGGCAAAGACCGGGTTATATGCTTTATGGCAATAGCCCGTTTTACGCCAAGCAAACGTCTACCCTTTTAAGACCAGTAATGACTCTCAAGTCCGAAATAATTTCTTTAAGAACTATAGAGGCAGGAGAGACTGTAGGTTACGATGCGATCTGGAAAGCGGAAAGAAAATCAACAATTGCGACCATATCAATTGGTTATGGAGATGGGTACCCAAGGCGGGCAAAGAACGGCACACCCGTTATCATCAAGCAGCAGCGCTGTCCGCTAGTGGGGCGCGTGTCGATGGATATGATCACCGCAGATGTAACTGATTGTGACTGTGCCCAACTCGGAGATCCTGTCATTCTTTGGGGACCAGAACTCCCTGTAAACGAAGTGGCCAGATATTGTGAAACCAACGGTTACGAACTTTTAAGCGGCATTTCTATTAGGATTCCTAGAGTTGGAATAAACTAAAAATGGTACATGTCATTTAGCATTTCTCGCTATTAAAAATTCCCTTGCCAACGAATCAACTCAGACATTTCAACATCAAACATATCAAGCAGTCTTGCAACTGTTTGGTCAATGATGTCATCAACCGTTTTTGGCTGAGTATAAAAAGCGGGAGATGGAGGATGTACCACCGCACCCAATCGGCATGCCCGGACAAGTAATTCGCAATGTCCCAAATGCAATGGCGCTTCGCGCGGAACCAATACTAATTTCCTATTTTCCTTCAGAACGACGTCGGCAGCTCTTGTTAATAAATTATCAGAATAGGAGTTCACGATTCCTGACAGGGTCTTCATGGAACATGGCGCCACGATCATTCCAGATGTGCGATAAGATCCGCTCGCGATGTTTGCAGAAATGTTTTTGTTATTGTGAACAACATCGGCCAGCTTTTCGACATCAGTTACTGTGCAATCGGTCTCGATCGCGATATTCATACGGGCACTCTGTGAGAGCACCAAATGAGTCTCAATGTCCTCACGTCTTGAGAGAAATTGGAGCAACCGAATACCATATATGACGCCGCTTGATCCAGATATTCCAACAATTAGACGCATGCTTTCCCCAAAAGTTACTCATTTAAAAGTTTACGGGTGACGTGAGTCTAGCATCGAGAGTCGGCGCAAGTCATCATTAACACATCGACAAAACGACCTTACCTCTAGCTCGACGCTCAGAGATACAAGCAAACGCTTTTTGAAAATCATCCAAAGAGTATACCTCACTCACTAGAGGCGAGAACAATCCGTTATCCACCATCTCTATAAGTTCTCTATAATTTTGTAACGACGCTTGAGGATCCCTGGCCATCCAAGAACCCCAGAAAACGCCAACTAACGAAGCTCCTTTGAGAAGAGCCAAATTTAATGGCATTTTAGGGATAGGACCCGCGGCGAAACCAATTACTAGAAACCGACCGTCCCAAGCAACCGCTCTAAAAGCCTGCTCCGAAAAGTCTCCACCCACAGGATCATATATCACATCAGCGCCCTTGCCATTTGTAAGCTCTTTTACCCTCTCCTTAAGATTTTCAGACGAGTAATTTATTCGCAAGTCAGCACCGGCCTCACAAGCATAATCAAGCTTATCCTCGGTGCTTGCGGCTGCTATTACATTTGCTCCCATCGCCTTTGCAATTTGGATGCATGAAACGCCAACACCTCCTGCTGCTCCAAGGACAAGTACGTTTTCGCCTCTCTGTAATTTCGCCTGCTGCTTTAATGCATAGTAGGAAGTACCGTAAG
>CAJWMT010000111.1:0-5613 GCA_913044275.1 uncultured Cellvibrionales bacterium | reverse complement strand
GGATAGAGCAATTTCCCTGCACGCGGAAAAAGGTCCTCTAATAAAAGATCAATTAATTCATTATCAGCGATCATACGGCCGATTACTTCGGGAACCTCGCAATCATTGTAAGGACGAATCTCATCAAACTCTCTCATCAGACCGACCTGCCTGCCGTTTCAACTTTGACGGGCATTGAACCAGCGCACATCGAAGGCATAGTCGTCGACGAGATCGACCACATTTAAAACCATTGCAAAAAGAGCCATGCGGACTAAAAGACCATTATCCGTCTGTCTAAAGATCGCTAAATTTGGATGGGTATCAAGGTCAGCGTCAAGCTCATTCGCATCGAGGCGAGAGTCACGAGGCAATGGATGCATTATAACTGTGTTGGGTTGGCAGAATTGCGTGTAAATAGCATGATTAAGACGAAATTTGCCGCGGTATAGATCAGCTTCCTGTTTGCTCGAAAACCTTTCTTCCTGAATACGCGTTGAATAGACAATATCTACATCTGTAATATTTTCAATCAAATGATCTGATACCGTTACGCTGATACCAGAAGCTTTCATTAGATCAACAAGTTCATCTGGGAAGCATAATTCTTTTGGGGAAATTAAAACCACTTCGATATCGCTGTACAGACAGAGCAATTTAGCGAGAGAGTGCACTGTCCGGCCATAACGCAGGTCTCCAATCATAGCAATCTTTAAACCATCTATGGATCTCCCACTGGCTGCCAGTTCCTTGCGAATAGTATAGAGATCCAATAATGCCTGGGTGGGGTGCTCATTAGCTCCATCACCACCGCTTATAACTGGTACTCGACTTGCAGCAGCGAAATCGGCGACTGATCCTTCAACTGGGTGGCGCATACAAATTACGTCGCTAAAACCCGATAGGACTCGAGCTGTATCTTGGAGAGATTCTCCCTTAATCAGCGCTGACGTATCAAAACCAGCGGTTTCGCGAACCTCTCCCCCCAAAAGATTGAAAGCCGACCCAAAACTTACTCTTGTCCGAGTGCTCGCCTCAAAAAACATATTACCTAAAATGGCGCCCTCTAAGACGCGCGTCACGCGTTGCCGAAGCGCATAAGGAAGCATTTGGTCTGCCACACTGAAAATAGCCTGAACATCCGCCCTTTGGAACTGATCGATAGAAACAATGTGAGCTCCGATAAAATTCAAAGATTTTTCCTAAAGCTTGTTATTCGACATCAGTGTATCCTGTTTCCTGCGCCCACTCTAGCAGAGCCCAGCAGTGGTTTCCGCCTGCAAATCAAAATTTTTCTTCACATCTTTTCCCCATTCACTTAACTTGCCTAGTAGTACTTGATGTTTTTTTGAATATTTTAGGTCTTTTCGCATTTCATCTAACCTATTCATATAATGGCTTAGGGTGCAATATCCGGATTTTTCATCATTTAACCTTCGACGGCACTGATTTAACCAATGCGCTGCCTCGTCCTCAGACAGCGAAGACGGAAAATACCGAGCCCGATAGCTAAACAAAAGCTCTTGGTATCGCTCATCGCTAAACTGAATGGCATTAGAAGCCAATTCTTCTGCCGAGGAGGATCTGACTTCAGCAAGCTTTCTTCTGTCACTAATCGACAAAAACTTCTCATACAGACGCTGTTCAGCGTCATTTTCCCAAGCATAAGACTGTTTCTCGTAAACCTGCTGCATTTTATATCTCAAATCCTTAGTTCGAAGTTTTCGCCAATTAGCGTAACACTTGTCAACATCAATGCCGAGTCGCCTTGCCACTTTGTTATCCACCAGTTTAGGTGTCGCAACTATAGGACACTTATTAACAGAAATCAGTCTCAATGGTGGCCGTTGGAAATCTTTTGAAACATTATCTGCTGGTTTGAACAATTGATATTTAAGCTCTTCAGAATCTAATGATAAGAGCATTTCGACATCGCCCACCAAGTCTGCGCAGATTATTCCATTACCATTACTTAAATGGTGAGTTAACGGCATCATTAGTGAAGAGTAATGGTGTTTACTGGAGAGTGTGCCAGAAATATAGAGAAAAGGGTTTCCTTTCTCAATGTCAAGCAAACTAGCTACATTTTGTTTTTTACGCAATTGCAGAACGTAAGAAAAAAGCTGAGGTTGCCGCTGCTTCACAAGTTTGGCCAACTCGATTGTCGTTAGAACATCAGATAAAGCTTCATGGGCCTCACCCTGCTGAATCTTATTAGTTTCTGCCAAATCTTCAAGCTTAAAGCTGGGCTCACCCGTATGCTTTTCCGGCCATTCAAAGCCCTCTGGACGAAGTGCTTTAGTTAAGCGCATCATATCGATAATATCCCAACGCGAGTTGCCCTGATCCCATTCACGTAGGTAAGGATCATAAAAGTTTCTGTATAAAGTATATCGGGTAATCTCATCGTCAAAATTTATATTGTTATAACCTACTCCACATGTTCTGGGAGCAGACAACTGTTCATGTATTTGTGAAATAAAATCCCGCTCGGACAACCCTTCTTTTAGTGTGCGCTGTGGCGTTATTCCAGTCGCGATGCAGGCTTCCGGTGTAGGCAAAATATCCCATGGCAGTTTGCAAAAAATAGTAAGGGGTTCTCCAACGGGTAAGAGGTTTTCATCGGTTCTAAGGCCAGCGAACTGGAGAGGTCGATCAATAGATGGGTTTACGCCCGTTGTTTCATAATCGTGCCAATAGAAAGTTCCATCCATAAATAAAAACTCCGTTGGGACAATCTAAAGAAAAACTTTAACGATTTTGACTACCTACAAGTAAAATGACTTGATATTAAAATTAAAGTTGTCGTTGAATTATGTTCTTGTGCTTAAGACTCAGCATCACTGAACATTCAAACCTTGGTCTAACTTGTAAAGTTTTTGGTTGACCTGCCGTCGAAATCCATCTATGGATTCAATTGCCTCATCATGACTCTTCAATTGTCTTTGCAAACGATTTAAAGTTGCATTGGTCTTTAGCAAATCATCATTAGCTAGCCTGATATTTTCATGAACTGCTGCTAGATCATCACTAATTTCAAGGTAATTACCGCTGACCGCTGATATGCGTTTCTCTTGTGTAGCCATTGTTTCTTTTAAATCCAATGCCATATCCCCAATTTCCACTCTTTTTTTGGCAAGAAAAGCAATGTCTGTCTTATTTTTTTCGATTTTCCCTTTGTTAATATCATTTGAAACACCCCAAAGTTTCTTGATTTCCGACCAATGCTTTTTAAGCTCATCTTGTTGTCGGCCCAGTTTCAGCTGGAGAGCTGCCCCTGATTGAGAAACAGACGCGTCGGTGTTTGTTAATCTAGATTCCAGATCTTCAAAACGTTGTTGCAAAATATTATGCCGTTCTTGCAGGCTCGAAAACTGCTGCCAACCGAAAACAGATCCTAGACAAACACACAGGAAAGTGGCGAAAAGCAAGCGACTCCAGCCACGTCCTGAAGTTGAGTGCGATGATTTTTTTCCTTGCATCTGAGAATGCTTCTGGTGCGGTTTTCCTGGGCCAGATCCGCCAATCATCGCGTTACGGTCCGGAACTATAGGGTTAACTCTTGTATGTTTTGATTCAACCATATACTGGCAACCTCAAATTCTCATAAGTCCTTTTATCCCTGATTCTTTAGCTTGAAATATCAGCCCTTCTCTGCCCGCTGCGAGTGCCACACCCTCGGATAAAAAAATCAGATGCAGGCAACTCTAGACAATTTTATAATCGGTTTCCTTTCCCAAATTATACCTCATTTTTGAGTATGTTCAGACCCTTGAGTGAAGCAGAATAAAAATAATATTGTCACACAATTTTTGTTTTTAAAAAGTTGTTCTTTTTAGGTTATACTTAGTTACAAGTTTTTGAATATGTCGAATTGTAATTTTTACCTTAGTAATGAAATAATTTTGAGGTTTTCTTATGAAATCAACAATATTGATTTGCAGCACAATCTTTAGTGTGACTGCTCTGGCGCACCCAAATCACACTTCAGAGCTTTATACATTCATTCACCCAGAAACAATGATTCTCCTGCTCGCGTTTATACCACTTGCCATATTTTCCTCCCGCAACAGTATGCGACGAATAAAGTGGTGCAAAAAAACAGCTCAGCGAATCAAATCTGATTGACTCCCGTATAAATTGGTACATTCAGAGAAAGTGTCTTAGTTAGGTAACTCGGAGGTAGTTTATGTTTGAAATAAAAACGGTCTCGGCACATTGCGACATTCCATGCAAAATATATGACCCCGCCATCTTTCTGGTTGCTGGGCTGAGCGTCGCCAGACTTGTTGATTTAATTCAAGAAGAAAGCAATGATCTAAGTAGTCTTAAATCTAAATCTCAGCTATCCAGATTGATATCAGAGAAAGAGGAGCAGGCTCGAATTGTAAAACAGGAGGTCAACACTATTTGGGGCGATTATTTTAAGCAGCCGCAATTGGAAGAATTCCCCGAAACACACTCTCTTGTCCATCAAATAATGCAAATGGCATCTAAATGCAAACAGGATGTCTCGAGTCAAAATGCGAGTGATTTGATAGCGCTCTTAAACAGGTTTGCGGAAATCTTTTGGACCACTAAAGGAGTCAAAACTCAATTATCTAAAGCACCTTATCCTCCAGCACTAAACATAATTACCCCAGTACTTGAAAGTGCTTGATTTAGCCAAGGTGCAAGGCAATAGCATGCTTCCTACTCTTGCGCATGGCGATATTGTAGTATGCTGTGATCGGGGTGCTATTAAGGTAAATGATGTTGTGATAGCAGACGTATTAAACGCAGGCATGGTGGTGAAGCGCATTGAATCAATAATCGGAGAGAATATAGTTCTCAGAGGCGATAACAAACGCCTTGGCTCTTCTGTTTGTGGCATCAATATTCCAAAAAGTTCGATTCTCGGCAGAGTGCTGTTGCGGGTCACTTCCAATTTAAGATTTAGTGTAATCAACAGGGCCTAGATCCTAGGTTAACTTTTTAAGGTAAGGTAGTCATCACTGCGTCAATATATTCGGGGGAGAGGGAGAGAAGCTTGGAAGATTTATCCAAAGAGAACAGCACAGATTTTTTATTTTTCGGCTTAGATATGCAAAAGATTACCCTATGGTATGGGCTATTCCTTGTCGTCTGGGGTATTGCGGTTAGCCTTATAAGCGCTAGTTCCTCTCTGACCTCCTATATACCATCCTTGCTGGGATTGCCTCTGGTTGCGTGCGGGATTATAGCTTCGAAGGCTCCTCAAAAAAAGAAACTCATTATGCATATCGCGGTTTTGTTTGGCTTGGTAAACTTTTTAGGAGGATTGGACTTTCTGAGAGGATTTGCAACCCAAATGGGGCCGTTTGATAACGTTTGGGCGGGGTCATCAAAACTAATGTTGTTGATTACCGGATTAGGCTTCTGCATTCTATGCGTCAAATCTTTTATGCACGCGCGCTCGCAACTCGATTCTTGAGAGTTAAACGCGTTTTTCTGGTTGCGTTAAAACATCTTTCTGAAAGATCTGCATCAGGTAAATATCTTGAGGAATTTCTTTGCTCAGAATAGTGTTTAAAAAAAAATTTGACAATTCTGTCTTCTATTGAGTGAAAACTAACTACAGCTATAATGCCACCTGTAGGAATTAGAGTAAATGAA
>CAJWMT010000110.1:0-5725 GCA_913044275.1 uncultured Cellvibrionales bacterium | reverse complement strand
GCGGTAGGGGAAGCAGTCTAAAACATACCCTTGGTTTATTTTATCTTGCAGATTCAGCCAGAAAGTAACATCATACAGATCATCGTGAAGTTCCTCAAAGATATCTCGGGCTTTAGAATTTCCAGAGAAAAATAGCGGGAATTCCTCTGGAAAGACGTCATTTGGATCAACGGTATACCAAGTGCCCGCGCGCATTTCATCCTCGTCAAACCGTGCTAGTGGTATTTTTCTAAAATTGCATTCAGTGACCGCGGTGATCTCGTCATAATCATATAAAACGACTCTTCCATGACGGGTAACACCAAAGTTCTTCAACGGCATATCACCCGGGAAAATGTTTGCCGCTGCCAGCTGTTTTATGCAGTTACCGTATTCATCCATGGCATTGCGAGTCTCTTCCTCGTTAGCCCCATTCAAGAAAATATTTAATGGAGTCATGTATCGCTCGATATAAAGATGCTTGATTAATAGACGATCTGCTCTGAAGTCTATTTGTGAGCCAGCTACCTTTTTTAGTTCGATTAAGAGCGAGTCTGAAAAGCGCTCCAAGGGGAATGTAAGGTTGGTAAACTCTTGAGTATCTGCCATGCGCCCTACACGATCATGCCGGGATACAAGATGATATTTTTCTCGAACGATTTGGTGCGTAACCTCCTTGGGTGGAGCGAATTTATCCTTAATAATTTTGAACACAATATTGTAAGAGGGCAGTGTAAAAACCGTCATTACCATGCCTTTTATGCCAGGAGCGATAATAAATTTGTCGTTAGAAATACTCAGATGGTGAACTAGCTGTCGATAGAACGCGGTTTTAGCGTGCTTAGGAAAACCTAAGCTGTTATAAATTTCGAAGTCGAGCTTATTTGGCATCAAATTCTGAAGAAAATGTGCGTATTGATATGGTAAAGGGGCGTCAACCATAAAATGGTTTCGGGTAAAACTGAATACCACGCTAAGTTCATCAGCATTAAACAACGCAGTGTCCACAAACAAGCAACCCGTTTCAGCATTAATAAATGTTAAGGCCATCGGGAAAATACGGTCGCAGTCTACTATCCTCCCTACCATGTAGGCACCCTTACTTCGATAGAAAATAGACTCTAGAATGTCAAACTTTACTTCACTATTTTTAGCTTGTAGATGCGGTAGAATTTCGTCTTCAAATACTCCCATTATGCAGTCGAGATCCCTTTCAATATTATCCATCGGGAGAGAAAACTCTGATTCCTCGAGGATTTTTCTAAATACTTCTCGAAAGTTAGCCCCCTGGTATCTTATGTATATACTGTATTCCGCTGCGGGAATTTCTGTAACCTGAGATGATCCTATATAAACTATATCTTCTGATATTTTATCGTGATCATGCATATCGCTAAATACTGAATTGAAAAAAGTTTCGGCAATTTCAAAATTTGGCTGGTTAAATACCAGTTGGGTATAGACTGTTTTCGCCTCTCGCCAAAGATCCATCTTCACTAGATCTTGATTGGCTACCATGCCAAGATGATGCACTGTTTGCGATATCTTTTCTTTGTAGAGTTCGAGACGATCTACATTTGCTTTTTGGACAGCGTGCCAGTCAGCTTTTTCAAAGCGGGCTTTAGCGCTGAGAGTCCAGTTAAGGTGATCTGCAAAGTAGCTATGAAAACCATTAAGTATGGTTTTTGCCACTCGCCTAGCGGTTGAGTTATGAATTGATGGTTTGAAAGCCATAGTTGCCCAATCTCGTCATGACAAGGTGCCTAGGATGTTAGCCAAACAGTTGTTTTAATTTTTTTAGCTGCTCTCGTGACATTGCTTCACTCGCAGGGGTTGGGTGAGAGTCGGTCGCATCAGCAGCTTTATTAATCTCAAACGTCTCTCCCACGAGCAGTGCTTTGCAATAACCTTCGTAAATTGCTGCAAAAATGGGTAAGGCTTGATATTCTGGAGCATTAGAAAGGAGATACCAGCCACTATCTCGACCACTAAGATAGACAATTGGGTTCGACCATATCTGCTTAACCTTAGGGCTCGGTTTTGTGCAAGCCTCGATGTAGGCTTCCCGCGCGGTTGGCACGCCGTCCGGCATTTCTGTTACTTTACAAGCCTCGATCATAATATAAAGAGTCGGTAGGTATTCGTTCTCGGATATGATTTTTTCGGCGGCTTTGCATATGGTGTTTGCAGAAAAGTTGATAAGTTTGCCGAGCCACAATTTTTTTGCCAGGTCCTCTGATCTTTTATTGTCGCCAAAAGCGCTGAAGTATTGATTGTGGTAGTTAATTTGGAATAGTGCAAAAGCTTGATTTATGGCGTCTATTAAATCTGCCTCGGCTTGCCTATTCTCATGATGCCCAGCTTCTGTCAGACAGAGCTTCGATGATGTTGCGATCTCTGATACGACCTTTTGGATTTCTCTCGAACTGTTTTCCATGACTTGATTCCGTTATTTGCGTTTGTTTGCCCCGAGCCCACTCTCCCTTTACGAATTGAAGAAATTTTGTGCTCCAAGAAGCCTGAGAGGCACCATTTTCCAACCAGTAGATTACAAATTGAGGTAGCAATTGATCTGCAAACTGTCGGTCAATATTAGCCATTTGAAGCACGTCATACACAGATTCTCTTGGTTGCCAAGATTCTGATATCGGTTGAGGCAAAGTATCCTCTTTCGTCATGCCGGAATAGAAATGCCATTGTCTTCGAACGTGCTGCACAAATTTACTATCCCATGTGCTTGATACATCGCCACGGTCTCGCCAGTACAGAATAAATTCCGGAATGGCATCTTCAACGAAGTTACTATTAATTTCACCATTTCTTACGAGAATTTCTATTGCATCACGCGAAGGCGTCCAATCGTCAGTCAGCTTTATCTCTTTTCGCCGCTGTTCATTATTTGATTGCGCTTTCTGCCATTCTCGCCAGACCTCCTTGATATATTTGGATTCCCAGCTATGCTTCGCCACATTTCTTTCGCGCCAGTAGGCTATGAATTGAGGGATCTGTTGCAGAGCGAACTCATGAGAGACACCAAGTTGGTATAATTGTCTGAGACAATCTGTGCCGGGTCTCCAGTCATTTCTTATTGTTTGATCACTTCGCTGCGACGAGGTTAACCTATAAATTGTCGATTGTTTCTGGCTGTCCGATTTGTCTAGCGTTGAAATCTCTCTAGTCTGTTTATGTTCGTTAAATGCAAAATTGTAGGATTTCACTTCACAGCGTTGTTCTTCATGGAACAGCAGAATACCTTTCGCTTGTAAACAGCTCATATACCTCATTATATCGTTGGGTTTCCAGAAAGGAGCCAGCTCCAGCAATTTCCCTTCTTTGAGGTTTGCCCATCTTAGCCCGTCTTCCATCCGGATATCATGGTGACTCAGACACTCTTGCAATAGCTGCAAAAGAATTGCTTCTTCTAAGCCGATGGTTACTGCTAAAGTTGGGGAAAAATAAATTGGTTTTTCGGGTACAAAAGACATATGAGTTACTCTAACAGAAACAGTTAATTTGAACGAGGAGTTAATATAAACTTGTTTAAAATATCTCTATTTAAATTCAAGTGATCGTTGTTTGTGCTCAAAGCGTTAAGAAAATAAAGTATCATGAAGGGTGCCGAGTAACTTTATCGTTCAAAAATTTCCTCAAGGATTCAAGCAATGGCAACAAGGAAAAAGCCGGTTTTTGTTTGCAATGACTGCGGCGCTGGATACACCAAGTGGCAGGGGCAATGTTCCGAGTGCAAAGCTTGGAATACCTTGGTCGAGATGCGCTTGGGTAATAAGGCCCGTGCTGCAAAATCCTCTCGTTCTGGTTATGCAGGACATGTTGAGTCTGAAATAAAGGCATTATCTGAAATCAAGTTGGATGATGTTCCCAGGGTGTCGTCGGGATCAGACGAACTCAACTTGGTTCTGGGTGGTGGTCTTGTGCAAGGATCATGTGTGCTCCTTGGCGGTGAACCGGGCGCGGGGAAGAGCACGCTTCTACTCCAAGTGCTTAGCCATCTTGCCTCTACGAACCCTGCACTTTATGTCTCTGGAGAGGAATCGTCTCAGCAGATTGCGATGAGAGCTAGTCGGTTGGAGTTGCCGATGTCGCAATTGAAAATAGTTTCGGAGACCTCGGCAGAGAATTTGTGCGCTATTATTGAGACACACAAACCCGCTATATTAATTGTTGATTCTATACAGGTAATGCATGTTGACGATATAGATTCGGCGCCAGGCAGCGTCGCCCAGGTAAGGGAGAGTGCCGCCATGTTGGTGCGCCTCGCCAAACAAACTGGGATGGTTTTAATCATTGTTGGCCATGTTACGAAAGATGGCACTCTCGCTGGCCCAAAGGTTTTGGAGCACATGATCGATTGCTCTCTGATGCTTGAGGTGTCAACTGACAGTCATTTCCGAATGATCAGAAGTCACAAAAATCGTTTTGGAGCGGTGAACGAACTGGGTGTTTTTGCTATGACTGATAGAGGTTTGAAGGAAGTGTCAAATCCCTCAGCAATATTTCTTCAGCGAGACAGTGAGGTCTCTCCAGGAAGCGCAGTTACGAGCACATGGGAAGGGTCGAGGCCTCTTTTAGTCGAGCTCCAGGCGTTAGTAAGTGATAGCCCTCTTGGAAATCCCCGAAGGCTGACCGTTGGCTTGGACCAAAATCGCCTATCTATGTTGCTGGCAGTTTTGCAGCGTCACGGCGGCATCATGGTTGGTGACCAAGATGTTTATGTAAATGTTGTGGGGGGTATTAAAATTCTTGAAACAAGCGCTGATCTAGCGCTCATTCTCTGTGTTCTTTCTAGCTTGAGAAACCTCTCGCTCCCGAGGGATCTGCTGGTCTTGGGAGAGGTTGGCTTAGCGGGAGAGATCAGACCAGTGGTAAATGGTCAGGAACGAATGCGCGAGGCGGAAAAACATGGTTTTCGAAGTGCAATTGTTCCTCTAGCGAATAATCCTAAGAAAAAAATGAACAAGATGAGAGTCATACCGGTGAAAAAGCTAGCTGATGCCATGGATGTTTTTTTCTAGTTGCTGCTTGAGTGCTTGAATCAAATGTTTATTCACCTCTTTCAAGTCTGGTTCTTCCTAAAATTTAACTCGCTGAAGAAAAATCTTGTATTTCTGATGACGATGAGGCCATAATTACGCCGTTATTTTGTCGAAAGGTTCTGGTTGCTGAATTTATTCTTTAGGTTGAGTGACTGGTGAAACGGGAAGTCGGTGAGCTGGGCTGAAAATAGGCGATAGCAAACCCGACACTGCCCCCGCAACGGTAAATAAGAAAGTCTGTTAGAAAAACCACTGTGCAAACCGCATGGGAAGGTAATCAGATGGAGCAATTTGCTCGCTTATGAGTCCGGAGACCGGCCTGGTTGACACGCTGACAAATCGCGGGGTGCGGTCATGTGGCATTGGTGAACGAAACGTTCTGTCCCTATGCTTCGCACTTCCAACAAATATTCTCGCTTGTAAGTGTGTTGAGGGAACCTCATGAAAAAAATAGATCTATCGTCATGTTTGCGCAGCTGGCAAATCCTAACCATTATTGTTTTTTCTTTTTTTGCTTATCAAAGCACCTTTGCTGCAAGATTCTCAAATGATTCTAATATTCAAGAGATTTTAGTGAGCGCGTCCCTCCAGCCTTTACCTCTAACGCAATCGGCGAGCGCGGTCACCGTGATTGATCGCGAACAATTGCGGAATAGACTGGCCCTCAACGTCACCGATTTGCTTAGAGATGT
>CAJWMT010000109.1:0-5797 GCA_913044275.1 uncultured Cellvibrionales bacterium | reverse complement strand
GTGTAACAGAAGACACTTGGTTTAGAGGCGATCATGGCATTATTGTGAAGAGACAAATTTTTACTGATTAGTTTTACAAAACCGAGATAACACAAATAAGGATTGTCATCTATAAGTACTGATATCAAGTGACAGATATCTGTCGAGTCCAGTATTTAAATAATTTAGAAAGTCCATATAACTTCGATGTCGTCCACGAAAAACATAGGATTGGATTTGGCTCCGAAAGGAGGCCACATTGGTGCTATGTTTTCACGATTCCATTCGTCATAACTTTCTTGTAACCTCTTAACAACAATAGGACGGTGATCTGCCATGTTGTTTTGTTCGCCAACATCCGCTTGCAAATCAAAAAGCCAATATCGATCCGCGGCATAAATCAGTTTCCATCTATCTTCCCGCACGGCCCAAATCGAACCTGCACGCCAAAAGAGACTCTCATGCGGCGGAAATCTTTTCGAGCCTTTTAAGTAAGGCAGCAAGTCAACGCCATCAAGACGCATATTCTTTCGAGACAAGCCACCCGCAGCCTTATAGGCCGTCGGAAAAATATCCAGAGCACTTACAGGTGACTCAAAAACAACTCCTCGGGGTATTTGTCTCGGCCACTTCATCACGAAAGGCACCCGTATACCTCCTTCAAACATGGTCTGTTTGCCTAATCGAAGCGGATCATTACTCGTGTAGTGCGCCACGCCCCCGCCATTATCACTTGCAAAAAAAATCAGCGTATTTTCTTCGACACCATTTCGCTCAAGAGCGTCAATCACTTGACCGATGCCATCGTCAAGCGCAGAAACCATTGCCGCCTGTATGCGACCAGCCTCATCTTTTATGTGCGGAAAGCGATCGTAATATTTCTCGGTTACCTGAAGCGGCCCATGCGCGGCAAGATAAGGTAAGTAAAGAAAAAATGGCCTGCTACTATTTTTATTTATGAAATTCACAGCCTCTCGAGAAAACGCCTCGGTAAGATAATCATTCTCTTCAACTAAAGTTTTCCCTCGCATAACTGGCCGATCACTTCTTCCTTGCCAAGGGGAGTCTTTATAGGGGTCTGGAATCTGATAACCCTCATAGACTGGGACCCAATATCTGACGTCTTCACGCGTTGGATCAATATAATCTGTTGTCGCCGTTAATATCCCATAAAATGTTTCAAAACCCCGATTGTTTGGATGGAATCTTTCATGGACGCCAAGATGCCATTTCCCAACAATACCAGTAACATAACCAGTCTTTTTTAAAGCATCCGCCAAAGTTGTTTCATCAAGAGGCAAGCCTAGTTGGCTATCTGGGGCAGAACTTGGAAGAAATTCATGTCCAAATCTTTGTTGATAACGTCCCGTAAGGAGTCCTGCGCGAGACGGAGAACAGACCGGGCTGGAGACATAACCTTGAGTAAATAAAACACCCTCTTCACCCAACCGTTTTATATTCGGGGTCGGAATTTTAGTGCAACCATAAAGCTCACTATCGCAATATCCCAAATCATCCACATAAATAACTAAAATGTTGGGCGAATCTCTTTCGAGTTGACAGGAATTCAAACAAACAACAAACACAAATATCAGCATTGCTCTCATGATGCATACCTATAAATACTACAGCAGTCATATGTTAGAGCGTTTCAACCTATTTTTCATATTTTCGAGTGTTTCAGCCCCATCCAATATCGGCTTCCAAATTTATAGTTTATGTAAAACAGTTATATATGACTTATTATTAATGTAATGAAGACGATACAAGCCAATCTACTTAACACCGAAGTGAAATTGTATGGATGGTATTAACTGATCGCCGCATTTAACTTTAGAGACCTCAGCTTTGGGGTAGTCATAAAATGCAAGCATTTAGCATCATAATGCCAAGCCTTGATTAGATATCGGATGCATAGAAATCCCAACCACTTTGAGCAATCCTTGCCTGGTATCACTTGCCGTTTGAGCTTGTTCCTCGCTACTTTTGGAGCTGGTGTAAGGAGAGACGCCAGTAGCAATTAACATTGTTATGACTAATCTTGTCATGAATAACTATTTAATTTGCGCTGCTTTACACGAATACACACGTCAAACCGTTCGTTTTTGCTCAGCGGCTATAAGTGAGAACCTCTTTTGGTGTTGTAACAAGGGTTAAAAGCTATCGCAACCTCGGGAAATTTTAGATCACTAATTACACCCCAGCCATTTATTGGCGCGCTTGTAGCTGCCAGAGTTCGTGATAATGACCATTCAAGGCCAAAAGTTTTGAATGAGTTCCAGTCTCTAAAACAGAACCATTTTTTAATACCAGAATTTGATCTGCATTAACAATCGTTGAGAGTCGATGAGCTATAACGATACAAGTTCGGTTTTTGGATATGTCTCTCAATGCAGCTGAGATCATTGATTCTGACTTGCTATCCAAAGAAGACGTTGCTTCATCAAAGATGATAATGGTCGGATTTTTTAGTATTGTTCGAGCAATAGTTACACGCTGTTTCTCGCCCCCTGATAATTTGAGGCCCCTCTCTCCCACAATCGTCTCCAAACCCCCAGGTAAAGTTGCAATGAAGTCCGTAAGATGAGCCCTTTCGATGGCCTCGAAAATTTCTTCATCGGAAGCCTTTGGGCACCCATAGCGAATATTTTCTAGGATCGTATCATTAAAAAGAACAGCATCTTGAGGAACTATACCCACGATTCTTCTGAGACTTCCTATGTTAATTTCCTTTATATCCTGATTATCGATGAGCACTTTCCCCGAATCCGGATCATAAAAACGAAACAATAGCTTGATTAGAGTCGACTTACCGACACCACTCGCTCCAACAATTGCAGTTTGCTGTCCCGGCATCATTGAAAAGCTTATTTTTCTGAGGATCGGCCGATTGTCATTATAGCCAAACGAAACTTCATCAAATCTAACAATACCTCTGGTGATCTCTACATCCGGGGAATCAGTGAGGTTGTCCAACTTAGGCTTCACTTTCATGAGTGCGAACATATTTTCTATATTGGCAGACCACCCTTTAATTTCCCTGTAGACCCAACCAAGAAAATTCAAAGGCATAAAGAGTTGAACCATAAAAGCATTAATGAGGACAAAATCACCAATAGTCATTGTTCGGTCCTGCACGCGCTCTGCAGCAAGCCACATCAAGAGAACCATTGCGACAGAGATAATTAGAGCCTGCCCTGAATTTAGGCCTAATAGCGAAAGTCTATCTTTCCGCTTAGCTGATTCCCATTTCCCTAAAGAATGATCATACCTCCCAGCCTCGTATTCTTCATTGGTGAAATATTTAACAGTCTCATAGTTGAGTAAGCTTTCAATGCAAATATTATTGGCTTCAGAATCAGCTCGAGCAGTTTGTCTAACAAATTGCGTTCGCCAGTCGGTGGTTGCCAATGAGAATGAGATGTATGCAGCGACTGCTAAAAGGATAATTGCAGCGAAAGAAGGTCCATAATTATAGAAAAGTAACCCGGCTACAAAAAGAATTTCTAGCAAAGTTGGAACTATGTTAAAGACGAAAAACCGCATTAAGAAGCTTATTCCATTAATTCCCCTCTCGATATCCCGCGACAACCCCCCTGTTCTGCGTTCCAAATGAAATTCGAGATCGAGATTATGTAGGTGCTTAAAAACTTTCAGCCCAATCTGGCGCGTAGCTCTCTCGGTGACTCGCCCAAAAATTGTATCTCTTATCTCTCCTAAAAGGATCATTGAAAATCGGGCAAACCCATAGGCAACAATTAGAGCCAACGGTACCAGTAACAGATCAGAAACCCCATCTATCGAAAGATCATCAATAATATGTTTTAGAACGAAGGGCGCAGAAACGCTGGCTCCCTTGGAGGCGACTAGACACGCTAGTGCGAAACCAATGCGGGCTCGATGTTCAAAAAGAAATGGAGCAATCAATCTGAACACTTTCCAGTTGATCTTGGCTTCAGGATTATGGTCGTAACTCGAGGATTTCAATGTTGGGCTCTGCCGAAAATCCGGATCCTTAAGGTGCTTGCGCTGCGAATTTTGATAGATAATCTACATTAGTTTTGGCGATGGGGGCAAATCCAAGTCGATCAAATCCCCCCACTGTCCCAATCATGAGAAAATCAAAAGAGTGTGCATTACACCACTTCATGTGTTGATGCCTGATCATAAAGCAGTCTTCTCAATTGGAACTAATTCCCAATTGCCATAAACTGGCTTCCCGTCAAGAAGCGTCAGAAGCACTTGAGCTTCAGAGATATCATGCGGTGGAATGTCAAAAAGATTTCGATCTAGGACAATTAAATCTGCCAATTTACCTACCTCGATCGAACCAGAGACCTCGTCCATAAAATTAACATACGCACTGTTGATAGTGTATGCTGCGATCGCATCAGCTAGTTCTATTCGTTCATGGTCTGTGAATTGTTTCACGATTTCCTTTAGTTCAGAGTTCTGCTCGTCGAGCGCCTCTGGATATCTATCAACCAAGGGATTCCTGCGTGTCAAAGCAGTCTCTATTCCTAACAAAGGATTCCCCGATGTTACAAACCAGTCACTGCCAAATGCGATAACTGCGCCCGAATTAAGAATACTTCTAATCGGGTACAACCACCTACTTCGTTCTTTTCCTAGCTTGGGAATCGTCAATTGCGTAATAAATTTGTCAGGCCAGGCCCAGTAGGGTTGGAAATTTGCAACCACGTCAAGTTCACGGAGTCTAGGGATATCTTCTGGATCGAAGAGTTGAATATGAGATAAATGATGACGACTGTCCCTTGTGCCATTTACTTCCTGTGACTTCGCGAGTGAATCGAGTGATTGACGAATTGCTCGATCTCCTATAGCGTGAAAATGTATCTGAAACCCTAATCTATCAAGACGAGCAACAATTTCATCTAACATATCAGGTTCGATCAACAAGCTTCCTCGATGGCCATCATCCCGATCTAGATAGGGTTCAAGCAGAGCTGCAGTGTGAACTTCCAAGACGCCGTCTAGCCAGATTTTAACAGAGGGTGCCGAAAACCTCGGTGTCTTAAATTCATGCCGAGCAGCAACGATTCGCTCAAGTTGCTCCAAACCAAGGTCCGTATTCCAGACAAGCGCACCAATCACTCGAAGAGTTAAATCACCAGCTTGATCCATAGCCGAGTATGTGGGCCCACCAACGTATGCTTCATTTCCATCGAGCTTCAACAGCGCATCCTGAACAGTTGTAACTCCATACTGGTTAAGGTATTCCTGCCCAAATCTTAAAGCCGACGACATCTGAGCTGCAGAGTATGGTGGCCTCTTGTTGAAAATAAGAGTCATTGCACTATTTTCTTGCAGTGAGCCGCTGGGCTCATTGGAGCCCTCATAGCGATCTATTCTCCCTCGAGGCGGGTCGATAGATGAAGAGTCAATTCCGGCCAACTCAAGCATCTTTGAGTTAACCCAGATCTGGTGGCCCGAGGCGGATTTCAATATCACTGGTCTATCAGGGACGACAGCATCAAGCAACTTCTTATCGGGCAACCCATTTTTGAAAAGATCCATCGTCCACCCGCCTCCATCAATAAAAGGTGCCGTTGGTGAATTTTGAGCGCACTGAGCCACGAGCTTGACATAGTCGTCTTCCGACAACCCCTCGTGTAAACTGCATCCCAGATATGCCATGCCCGCCTCTATTGGATGAACATGGGCATCTTGAAAACCCGGAAGCATCATTTTGCCCTGAAGGTCAATGATTCTCGTGGTATCATCGGCGTGCTTCAGCGCATTTTTATTGCTACCGACAAAAATTATTTTATCGCCGCGGATGGCGACAGCATTAGCC
>CAJWMT010000108.1:0-5946 GCA_913044275.1 uncultured Cellvibrionales bacterium | reverse complement strand
GGATAGCTGATACCGAAGCTAACGTCGTGTCATAAGAGTAAAGAAAAATGACACCTGAAACAGTCGTCATCGCGTTACAAAACAAATAAATGAAAATGTCGAAAACTGTTGGCAGACACACGGGCAACGTAACGCGAAAAAACATCTTATATGTTGGTATTTTCAACGATAATGAGACTGATTCAAATTCGTCATCCAGCTTCTTTATTGCTGTGATCGCTGACAAATGAGAGACGGTATAAAAATGAACAATCGTGTTAACAACGAGAATCGCCATAGTAGCGTAGAAAAAATTAAGCGGGTTCCCTTTGGCATTGAAGAAAAAGATATAGGCGAGTCCGAGCACGATCCCAGGGATAGCCATCGGCATTAATGCGACCATCTGGAGTAATTCTCTTAAAGATTTGTCAGACCGCATCTTCTCAATCAGATAGCTTCCGACAAAAATTAAGATTGTCCCAAAAAAGGCAGCATATAAAGACATTCTGACTGAGTTGAAAAAAGAGTCCCAACCGAGGCCGGCTACTTCGAAGTTATAATGTTTCAACGTGAGTGAAAGATTGTAGGGCCAGAATTTAACGAGTGCGCCGAACTGCGCCATCCCGAGCATTGCAACTATCAAAAAGGTTATGAGCAAGCAGTAGGCGAAAAATAGATTGTCCCGAACTTTATCTGGGTTTGGCACGTAGACAACAGATCGTGAAGTTAGCTGTGAAGCCTGACGTTTGCGAGAATATTGGTCTAAACCAAAAGCCAATAGTGCTGGTATGAGTAGCACTATTGAAATTACCGCCCCCATCTGAAAGTTCTGCATCCCCACAACTTCACGATAAATATCTGTAGCTAGGACGTTGTAGTTTCCGCCTATAACTTTCGGCACACCAAAATCAGTAAAAACAAGTATGAAAACGACAAAAGTGGTGCTTATTATTCCATATTTTGCGCCAGGCAATGTGACGCTCAAAAAAGTTTTAAATTTTGATGCCTTTAATGCTTCAGACGCTTCATAAAGTCGTGCGTCAGATAGTGAAAGCGAGGTGGAAAGTATCATCAAGGCGTGAGGAAAAGTCCAATAAACCGATGCCATAATAATGCCGATAGGGCCATAAATTGAATTTCCGAGAAGGAACGACTTGAGAATACCCTGGTTACCAAACCAGTAGACTAATGCGATCGCGGCTAGGATTGAGGGGCTCAGTAGCGGTATTAACGCCACCACTCTGAAGAAACCTTTGAAGCGCATACAAGTACATTGCAACGCAAATGCGTACATAAACCCAAGGCACACGACGATAACAGTAGATGCACTTGCCACAAAAAGACTGTGAAAAAATGATTTGAATAACGTTGGCTCTTTGGAATAGGCCACAAAGTTTTGGAAACCTACGAAAACGCCATCAGCGTTTTGCATGCTCTTCGACATGAGTGCAAATAATGGGAATACCATGAAACACAAAAAAATTATCAGATAAGCCAGTACTAAAATTCTGCCAATTTGATCTGACTTGTCTCTCGGCAAGGATATCAAAGAAGGATCGGACATATTTAATTTCAACCCTAAAAGAGGCTCAAGAGATCAGGAGAAAAAGTGAAGTTGACTGTGCCGCCTAATGAAATGTTACTTGGTGGTTTTTCGAATACCGCCAGATCTGCTAAGAGGTTTACATCGTTTAAAAGGCTTGTTGAAATGTGAAGCCGGACAAACGAACCTAAAAATTCCAATTCCACGATCTTTCCTTCGAAAGACTGTTTGGTTTTTGTTCGTAGGATTTTCACCGATTCCGGGCGGGCAGCTATTTTTACCTTGTCACCTTTCGCAAACCGGTCAGTTTTCATTTGGAATTGCAGTGTCCCTAGCTTGATGTTTTTGGCATCGACTACAGTACCGCTTAAAAAATTGGTCATTCCAATAAAGTTTGCGACGAAGGCACTTGCTGGATGTCGATAGATATCTTCTGGACTTCCAACCTGCATAATTTCGCCACCATCCATCACAAAAATCCTGTCGGCGATCGAGAGTGCCTCCTCTTGATCATGAGTAACCATTATGGATGTCAGCCCTAATCTTCGATGAAACTTCTTCAGTTCTTGGCGGAGATGGATCCTTACTTTCGCATCCAAGGCAGATAGGGGTTCGTCTAAAAGCAATAAATTTGGTGATGTCGCTATAGCTCGTGCTAACGCAACTCTTTGTTGCTCTCCTCCTGACAACTGGCTTGGATATTTTGCAGAGTGATCTGAAAGGCCAACCAAATCGAGCAGGCTGTCGACCCTATTCCCGATATCCAACTTCGTCCATGCCGCGTTACGCATGCCATACGCGATGTTTTCAAAGCAAGAAAGATTAGGAAAAAGCGCATATGATTGAAAAACGATGCCAAAATCACGCTGAGAAGTTGGCAGATTAGAAATAAGGTTGCCGTTCTGAAATATTTTTCCACTGGACTGCAGTTCAAGCCCAGCAATACAACGTAAAAGAGTGGTTTTTCCACAACCAGACGGACCCAAAAAACAAACAAATTCACCGTCGTTTATTGAAATAGAAATGTCATTTAAAGCCTTAAAGTTCCCAAAGTGCTTGGATAAGTTTTCGATTTTTAGATATTGAGGCTGACTTTTCACAACACTAACCCTTGCTTCTTAGAAGAATTTTACCCTAAGCACTTAGATTGCAATTTACCTAAAGAATTTTTGCGCCAGGCCGCAGTGCAAACAACACATGCGTCGACTTAAATAAAAGATTAGAATACAGATCAAGCAATTTTATGAGGAGACCATCATGAGCATGATTAGAAAAGACATATTGAAAGCAGCAGCTGTATCTCTGTTGCTTATTAGCCCAGCGTCCGCTGGTGAACTTCTAGTTTACTCAAGCACTGACGCAGATAATCTTAAGTATTACATGGACGAATTCCAGAAGGATTACCCTGATATCAAAGTGAATGTCGTCAGGGAATCGACTGGCACCATGGCTGCGAAGATGATGGCGGAGAAGGACAACCCTCAAGCTGATGTGCTGTTTGAAATGGCTGCAACAGTTGCGCTCAACATGGAAGAAGCTGGAATGTTTCATCCATACACGCCCAAAGGCATGGATGACATTGACCAGCGTTATGTCGATAAAGAAGGTGAGGTTAATTGGGTTGGAAATTATGGATGGGCCGGCTGCATTTGCTGGAACACCGTAGAGGCGGAAAAGCTTGGGTTGCCAAAGCCAACAAAATGGTCCGACCTCACAAACCCTGCATACAAGGGTCTTATCTCAATGCCTAATCCAAACTCTTCTGGCACCGGTTTTCTCGATGTTTCGAGTTGGATACAAATCATGGGGGAAGATGCAGCTTGGGAATATATGGATAAACTTCACAGTAATGTCGCAGTTTATACCCACTCAGGCTCAAAGCCTTGCAAGCAAGCAGGTGCTGGCGAATTCCCTATTGGTATTTCATGGCCAGGGCGTGCAATTAAAATCATCAAAGCTGGCGCGCCAATGGAAATGATCATCCCTGAAGAAGGAATTGGATGGGAAATGCAAGTGGTGGCCATCATGAAGGGCACGAAAAATCTTGAGGACTCAAAAACATTGATCGACTGGACCCTTGGTCGCGGCATGGAATTGTTTGGCGAACGCCAGTCCATCATTGCGGACACGTCGAAAATTACGCCTGATCCAGAGTTGCCGGAGTTTTTCAAAGAAGTGAATGCAAAGCTAATAGACAATAAGTTTGCTTGGGCGGCAGCAAATAAAAATAGGATCGTTGCCGAATGGAAGCAGAGGTATGATGGGAAAACTGAGCCTAAAAAATAGGCTTTTCCGAACTTACGAAACGGGCTCCTTTGAGCCCGTTTTTTTTATGCTGTTAATAGAAAGCAAAGCCCTATTACAACCATACTTATCATGAAGGCTTTGCTAAAATCTAAGACTTCACGCAGAACAAAGACGCCAATTAATGCGGCGAAGACTACGGATGTTTCTCTAATTGATGAGACAACTGGCACGGGTAAAACTGTATAAGCCCACAAAACGACTGTGTAGCAAGCGAAGGATATGAGCCCAGCTGTTACATACCTGAAGTCGAATGACGTCTTCATTCTTTGGAATATTCGTTCTTCGAAAAGTGATAGATAGCCAAGCAAAAGCAGACGGTTAAATATTGCCATCGCACCCAAAAAACTAAAAGCATTACCAATTAATTTCGTACCGATAGCATCAGTAATTGAGTAAGCGGCTATAAAAGCGCCTATCCCCAAAGCGTAAAGAACTTCTGTTGAATTAGAGTTATTCCGCTTGGTGTTCTCCCAACCGAAATAGATTATGCCAATGCAGATGATGGTCACGCCTAAAAAGGCCTGCAAAGTAGTTGATGCATCAAAAAATTGGAGGCTGCAAAGGTAGATAAATAAAGGAGCACTGCCGCGAGCAATCGGATATACGCTGCTTAAATTTCCGGCCTCATAGCCTTTAAAGAGAAGTATGCAGTAACCAGTTTGAAATAATCCACTCAACAAAATAATTGGCAAAGCATTGCCATCTGGCAGTCCAAAAAAAAACATTCCAGCCAAAGCAAATGGCAGGCTTGTAAAATAAATTATTGCGATGCCTACAGCTTTGTCGGAAGAGTCTTTGAGAATGAAATTCCAAATTGCATGTAAAAATGCGGCGGCAAATATACTAACGGTCGCGAGTGTCTGAATGCTCAACATCTTTACCAGTTTGGAAGTACAAAGCCTTTTTTACAGGCCCTACAATTTAGATCTATGAAATGTGGTTCACAATTGGCTTAGTGATTTATCCAGAGTCCAAGCCTCTGAGAATTTTAAGGGCTGAAACATGAACGCGTGGATCTCCACAGGCAATAACCTCGCCGGTCATATCTAGTTTGAGTGGTCTACCATTCCAGTCGCTAACAAGACCACCAGCTCCAGAAATAATGGCGGCTGGAGCGAACAAATCGTATGGCTTCAGCCCTGCATCTATAGCCAAGTCAGTATTGCCGCTCGCTAGCGAACCGTAGGCAAAACAAGCGCCGCCGTATTGCACATATCGAGTTTGCTTTTTGACTTTTTCAAAAAGCACATACTGTGTCTCGGTCATGAAGTCGGGGTTGCTGCATGTCGCAAACGCTTGCTTGAGGTTATGACAACGCCTCACTTTAGTTGGTAACTCGTTATGCAAAGCAATTTTGTTTGCTATGCCAGCCCATCGATCATTTGTCGCAGGTTGTTCTATGATCCCAAGAAGAGGGCTTCCTCGCCAAGCGAGAGCAATTAACGATCCATAAACGGGGATGCTCGCTATGAATGGAGCGGTACCGTCTATAGGATCCAAAATCCAAACGAATTCAGCGTTTAGATTCTTGGGTCCAAGCTCTTCACCCAAAATTCCGTGTTCTGGGAATTTCCTTTCAATCATATTTCGAAGTTCAAATTCGACTTCTTTGTCTGTTTGAGTAACAAAGGTTAAATCATTTTTGACTTCAACCTTCGGTTTAATAGAGACTGCACGTTGTAATAAAAACCGCGAAACATCAGCTAAATCATTTGCAAATGACAGGAGTTCTTTTTGATATGTTTCGCTGAGGCTCATAAATTGAATCGGTAAACAGTTAAGGTGGAGCGTCCAATTATCATAACACCAGTTACAAAAAAATCCCTTAACGGCAGGAGCAGTGAAGGATTTTTGGCTGCATTCAAGCTCCACCCACCTCGAAGCGCCACTCAATTTGCGGCATGATTACACCTCAAAAGCGAGGTGTTATTTATGCTTACAAAAGACAAATTAACCATTGATATCAAGTGGTAGCCCGGGGCCGACTCGCCTGGGCAGCGATGCGGTGCAAAGACACTTACATGCCTCCCCTAAACTGCCTCAGACAATTCAACAATTATCCTATGCATGGGCCATGGGGGAGCAGGTATTATGATGTTGGAGTGTTGCACGGATTG
>CAJWMT010000107.1:0-6109 GCA_913044275.1 uncultured Cellvibrionales bacterium | reverse complement strand
ACATTACACCGCCAAGCACATATGAATGCTCTCAGTTACCGAATTATTAATCTAATCACGGCTCTCGGATGCGGAATGGTGCTCCTTTTCGCGGTTTTATACCTCCAAGAGCACTTAGGACTGAAGCCTTGTTATCTATGCATTACACAGCGGTTTTTTGTTACCGCCACAGGCTTGCTATTTTTGCTAGCTGCCATACATAACAATTTCGGTATCCCAAGATTTATTTACGCCAGTCTGAGCTGTATGTTCGCCATGGGAGGAGCATTTTTTGCGATGAAGCAATTGTGGCTCCAGAGCCTTAGCGAAGACCAAATTCCATCCTGTGGCCCGCCAGTTGAATATGTTTTTGAAGCATTTTCTGCAAGCGAGATCATCACCATCCTTTTGAGCGGCGACGGCAACTGTTCCGAAGTGCAATGGATATTTTTGGGTCTTAGCATCCCCGGCTGGGTGTTGATAGGTTGCATAATGTTGTTGGCTCTAAGTATGCATCAGTTGTTAAGAAAACAGTAAAACTATTATTAAAATCCGGCGAACGATACGCTTCTTCTTATTGCAAGACAAAAAGCAATAGACTATTCTCAATTTAATCTCACCGAACGCGCAAATATTGTGATGACAGATCAGTCCGAAAAGGCAAGCATAGAGCCCATAGTCAACTTGGTTGGTCAGTGGCTTGAGGAGCGCAGGCTACTATTAGCTCTGTATGGAGATCTAGCCAATGTAAAACCGTTTAGCGCTCAAAACACCATGCACCGAGAATCGCTAAGAGAATTTTGCCAAGCCATGGTTGACTATTTATCTCGCGTCCACTTTGAGGTATTCGAAAAATTTAACCAATCACAAATCCTTTTTAGTAAAGAAAAATCGAATAGCCTACTAGGTGATTTAACAAAACGAGTAGAATTGACAACAGATCACTTTCTAGACTTTAACGATAAGTATCTCGCTACAGATGACTTGGCCACACTCACTTCAGACCTATCCATTCTGGGAGAGGAACTAGCGAAACGGTTCGAATTAGAAGATAAAGTCATCGCACTAGTACGCCAAGCTATCTCCAGTTCTGACGAAAATTAAAGACGATTATTTAAACTTCTGTTAGTAAAAAAACGACTCGGAATTACCCAAGCCGTCCTCGGTAGGCACCATGCCATGCATTACTGATTTATGTTGGATTGCAGCAGTTCTACTTCAAATATTAACATTGCGTTAGGACCAATTAGGCCTTGTCCACCCGGGCCATATGCTAAATCAGCTGGTATAAATAGCTCCCATTTAGAGCCCTCCGTCATCAATTTGAGTGCCTCAGTCCATCCGGGAATCACTTGCGTGACTCCAAATTGAGCGGGAACGCCGCGTTTTAATGAACTATCAAATTCAGTCCCGTCAAGCAAACGACCGACATAATGGACCTCAACTGTACTCATGTCCGTCGGTTTTTTTCCGTTTCCATCGGTGATAATCCTATACTGCAAACCACTCTCAGTTGTAATAATTCCAGGCAAAATCGAATTTTTTTCGAGAAATTCTTTGGCTTCTGCCGAGTTGGCTTGGGACTGGAGTGCTAGAGCCTCCTCTTGCTGTCTTGCTTGTTCCTCACGTCTTTCTGTCATAAGGGTTTGGAACACCTCGATGGTTTTTGCAATATCGTCGCTATCAAGCCTTGGCTCAACACCCCTCAAGCCGTCGGAAAAGCCCTGCTCAAAAGCTTGCACATCGAAATCTATCTCCATGGATTTGATATTGCGGGCGCTGTCCATTCCGAATATATAACTCATTCGCTTGGTTTGATTTTCTAGGCTAAAGGGCTGATCATTTAAATCATTACCTGAATCCGTTTTAACCTGATCACAAGCACTGAGAAGAAACACCAATCCAAACACCCATTTTTTATTTGCACGCATATCTTTCTCCGATATTTATGAGGATATAAAACTCAACCCTGAGATACATATTTAAAAAGTTTAAGTAATCTGCTTTAGGTAAGATCAGACTCGCATTGTATGTCATTGTTTCCGGAATAACGATCAATCTCCGTCCTTTTTCGAGGCTATCCCGACACCACCGCTTTTAATGCGTTATGAAATTCGCTTAAAGACTAAGTCCCAGACATCATGACCCAAAAGTTCACCCCTTTTCTCGAATTTAGTCAATGGCCGATAATTAGGTTTTACTGAAAATTTACCCGCTCCAGCGCAGTTTGAAAACCCATCCGATTGCTCCATTATTTCTAGCATCTGTTCCGCATATGCTCTCCAGTCAGTGGCCATATGAAAAACACCGTCCAAGTTCAACCTACTTCGCACCAACTGAACAAAGCTATGCGTGACAATACGACGCTTATTATGTTTCTTCTTATGCCATGGGTCAGGAAAAAATAATTGCATTCTGGCTATTGTGTTTTCGTTAAAACATTCTTCAATCACGTCATTGGCATCCGCCAGATACACACGTAAGTTTTTTAACCCCATCTCTTGTGCCCGCCTCATTATACTTCCCACACCAGGCGAGTAGACTTCGATGCCTATAAAATGTTGATGTGGCGATGCTTGAGCCATTTGTAACAACGAATCTCCCATCCCGAACCCTATCTCAACTACTAAAACTGCAGTTGAGCCGAAAGTAGATTCCGAGTCCAATTTTCCGCTACCCAACTCTAGTCCAAATGAGGGCCAATGCGTTTCGATCGCCTTACGTTGAGAATCGGTAATCCTTCCCGAACGCAGGACATAGCTACGAATAGACTTTTTTCGATACTCTGGTTTTATTTCCATCTGATTCAAGCATTGGGTAAATAATTTGGCTACTAGCTCAAATTCAAAGTGTTAGGATCAATAATTGGCAGGAATAAATCAAGTTTGTGAGCAAACTTATAGAAATGAGAAAGCGCTACAGGGGAATCAGAGAACCAATTTTAATCAAATGACACCCTAGCAAAACAATCTAATTCTGCATCAGGGTTCGAACACGTTTCATCGCATTCTTCTCTAATTGCCTAATACGCTCTGCGGAAACCCCATATTCAAGAGCCAAATCATGTAGAGTAGATTTGGTGTCATCTAACCAGCGACGCTGCAGAATGTCCTTACTACGCTCGTCCAATGAGGCAAATGCATCTCCTAATCGAGTGCTATTGTCTAGCGCCAACTCATTACGCTCAACAATTCTTGCAGGGTCAGCATCTGAATCCTGAAGAAAATAAATTGGCGCAATAGGCGTCCCATCTTCGTCATCATCTGGAGTTGCATCGTAGGTGGAATCACGCGCTGTGAGACGCATTTCCATTTCCAAGACCTCTTTTACCCCAACACCCAGATCCTCAGCCACGGCCCTAGCTTCCCGCTCACTTAACCATTGAAGCTTTTTCTTAGCTCCTCGCAAATTGAAGAACAACTTGCGCTGTGCTTTGGTAGTGGCGACTTTGACGATTCGCCAATTGCGTAATATAAACTCATGGATTTCCGCTTTAATCCAATGCACGGCAAATGAAACCATCCGAACACCCTTCTCCGGATTAAACCGCCTCACCGCCTTCATTAGACCTACGTTCCCCTCCTGTATCAGGTCGGAAAGAGGCAGCCCATAGCCAGAGTAAGACCTCGCAATATGCACTACGAATCTGAGGTGTGACAGCACGAGCCTCCGTGCCGAATCCAAGTCCTCCTGATAATATAACGCTTCAGTTAAATTTCTCTCATCATCCACAGACAAAATAGGCACTGCAGAAACCCCTTGAATGTAAGCATTCAGGTTCGCTCCAGGTGCCATCCACTCCATTGATACTGGATCTTTGCGCAACGAATTCACTCCGATATTAAGTCATCACACTGTAAACTAATTAAAATTTTAACACATTTCGTGAAGTTATGAACCTTTACGTTTTTTTTAAATCTAAAGTTCAATGCTCTGCAGATGTTTTTCAACAGCAAACCAAGCACCTAGCAACCCAAGTGCCGAGCCTATTCCTATAACGCCAAGAAACCCACGAAAACTCAAATTGTGAAGCGAAAAGCGACTTTCGTATAGACTGGCCAGATTTTCGATTGAGACATTCAACCACATAACGGAGGAAGATAAGAAGAGAACTGCTATCAATGCTCCAGTTAATCCAATAATCAGGCCAGTATATAGGAATGGTCTGCGTATGTAAGAATCCGTGCCCCCCACCAGTCGGATAACGATAATTTCGTCTGTCCGACTTTGAATTGCCAGACGAATTGTACTAGCCACTGCCAATAAAACACCCAGGCCCAGAGTTATACCAAGTGCCGTGATCAATTTTTGACCAATTTCAAGCATAGAGCGAAGTCTTTCTAACCATTGCATATCCACCTTTACCAAATCGACATTCTCAAATTTCTCAATCTGAGCAGCGATTTCTCCAGCCCGATCGAATTCAACGCTATCAGGTTGCACAGCAAAAATAGGCGGTAGCGGACTATCCCCTATAGCGTCCAAAGCACTCCCAAACCCGGATAGCTCTTGAAACTCTGACAGAGCCTCTTCTCGAGATATAAAAGTAATTCGCTTCACCCCGGTTAGGGTTTGCAACTGGCTCTCAAGTCCAGATATAGCGTTTTGGCTTGCATCCAAATCAACAAATACTGTAATTTGCGTCGAGGCTTCTATGTCACCGCCCAATCTTTCCAAGTTTTCAACCGCAAGATACAAAGCACCTGGCAAAGCCAGCGCAATAGCAATAACCAGTACCGTTATGAGTGATTGCAACGGCTCGGTCGACAGATCTCGCAACGAATTAAGTATAGTTCGCTGATGGTTCGCCAACTCACCACGCCATCGTCCCTTGACGCGTGTTGCGTTGTTATCAATAGCGAATTTTCCCCTATCTCTATTATCGTTCCGAGTCTTTTTCACGTCTTCCACTATCCTCAGCGAGAGTGCCATTATCTAAGCGAAGGATTCTTAATCGCATTCGATTAATTAACGACACATCATGCGTGGCAATAAGAACTGTAACGCCTACGGTCTGAAATCGTCTAAATAACGCCATTATTTCTGCTGACAACTGCGGATCTAAATTACCCGTAGGTTCGTCTGCCAACAGAATTCTCGGTTTATGAACAATGGCACGAGCAATACCAATCCGCTGTTGCTCACCACCAGACAACTCCATAGGTTTCAATTGTTCTCGTTCCAACAACCCCACGCTGTCCAATGCCGCTCTTACTCTTCTACTCATCTCTGCTCTGGGGTAACCAGAAACCTGCAGTGGGAGCGACACGTTATCGTAAAGAGAGCGGTCCATTAGGAGTCGATGATTTTGAAATACCACGCCCAGTTGCCGCCGGTAAGTCGGGACCTGCGCCTTCCTTAGTTGATTTAAATTTTTACCATTGATTAATAGATTACCTGATGAGGGCCGCTCCATCAGCATCAACAGTTTGAGTAAAGTACTTTTTCCAGCGCCCGATCGTCCCGTGAGAAAAGCCATCTCGCCTGCTTCCATTTTAAAAGAGATCTTACTCAGTGCTTCAAAGCCACCTTCATAACGCTTACTCAAATTATCAAATTCTATCATTTGTTGTTCCCAATCATGCTTGGAGGTAACAAGGCATCAACAAAATCTTTGGCGACAAAAGGGCGGAGATCCTCTATCCCCTCGCCAACACCTATGTACCGAACTGGAACTTTATGTTGCTCAGCTAACGCGAAAATTACCCCTCCCTTAGCAGTTCCATCTAGCTTAGTGAGTGCTATTCCCGAAACACCTGCAATCGTCTCGAACTCTGCCATCTGCGACAAAGCATTCTGTCCAGTCGTTGCGTCCAATACCAAGAGAACCTCATGTGGCGCACATGGGTCCACCTTGCCGGCCACTCTGATCACTTTCGCCAACTCTTCCATCAAATTGGTTTTATTGTGCAATCGCCCTGCGGTATCTGCAATCACAATATCTATGTTTTTTGATCGAGCAGACTCCAGCGCGTCAAAAATCACCGATGCACTGTCAGCACCAGTAGGTTGAGCCACCACAGGCACGTCTTGACTTTGCCCCCACACCTGAAGTTGTTCAACAGCAGCCGCTCGAAATGTATCACCCGCTGCTAGCATTACGGATTTCCCTTCCCGCTGAAACCGATGG
>CAJWMT010000106.1:0-6192 GCA_913044275.1 uncultured Cellvibrionales bacterium | reverse complement strand
GGTAGTTCTTGAGTTCTCGTGTTTCATTCTCCCCAATTCCCCGATATTCTTCCCCTACTATCTTCCCATCTTTGACAACCAAAATTCCCTGTGAGTAGAGACCATCCTGCATGGCATAGCTGACCGCATTTTGGATCTGATCCGAATCAATGCCCAACGCATCGGGCGATGCCAACTCCCATTCAAAAGGCGGATTTGATTCGGGTTCACTTGGCGGCTGTGGCGTTTGTGATTGACTTGGAGCTATTGAGCCGCCTCCGCCGCCTCCGCAAGCAGATAAAAACAAAAAGACTGTACTGAAATATAAAACCTTCCACTGATTAGTCCTCATATTGCTCCTCCAGCATGCTTTCGTTTTTCTTCCAAACCTTTAGAATCCATAATTGAAACCACATAAGCAACTAAAAAAGCAAAAGGTGCTGAGATCAAGGTCGAGAAATCGGATGGAAAAACAGCAGTTGAATTGCCCAATAACTGAACCCAGACGGTGGGACCTAATACCAGCAAGACAAGTGCCGCCAAGAGACCTGCCATACCCCCACAAAGAGCGGCAGCGCGAGTAAGTTTTCCCCAATAAATCGCCAGCACGAGGATAGGGAAATTGGTAGCAGCTGCAATCCCGAAGGCAAGTGTAGATAAGTAAGCAATGTTTTCTTTCTGGAGCGCAATTGATATAAAGCAAGCCACTGTGACAGCAAATACTGCGGTCGCCCTGAAAACAAAGATTTCCGTCTTGTCATCTTCGTCCTGTCGGTTTTCTTCGAACGCAAAATAGATATCGCGGGCCGCACTAGAAGACATGGCGACCGTCAGACCCGCCACCACCGCCAATATAGTCGAGAAGGTAACAGCTGCAATTACTCCAAAAAGCAGTTCACCTCCCAAATAATCAGACAGATGGAGTAATATCATGTTGGCTCCGCCAATGATCGAGCCGTCTTCATTGTAGTAGGCGATATTTCCCTTAATGAAGGCCAATGCCGCAGGGCCAACTACAAGTAGCAAAACAACTAAAACACCGGCTATCAATAGCGCAGAGATAACCACGGATTTTCTAGCCGAAGCCGCATCAGGCACAGTGAGAAATCTGATCAGCAAGTGAGGCATACCCAACATCCCGAACACTAACGCCGCTGCAAGCGATATTGCAGAAAAGGGGCTCATACCTGAGCGACCAAATTGCCCTAGCGAGGAACCATATGCAGACTCGGCAAGATTAAAAAGCTGTCCTAAGCTTCCCGCTTTATAAACAGATAATATCGCCAATATAACTACTCCAAAAATAAGTAGTCCTGCTTTAATGATTTGAACCCAGTTTGTTGCCAACATCCCGCCAAAACCGACATAAATCATAATCAGGAAGCCAACCACAAAAACCACTTATCTGCCGCCCCTACGAGACAACCCCTCTTCTCGATAAGCCTCTGCAATTTCCTCCATCTCCTCGTCTGTATAAATCTTTCGTGATAACTGGGAATATTTGCCTCCCCCACCCGCCTTCTTCCTTTCCATACGAAAGGCATGAGAATATAGCGTCGCCAGCGGTTGAACTTGCTCTGAGATATATTTAGTACAGATGGTTTGCTGAATCTGACGACCTGCGAACTCACCAACCCGTTCTGATAACTCATGGAGCGAAGACTTCGTACTAATTCTAGTCCTAACCTTCACAGGACCATGAAAATGAAAGTCGATACCAGTGAAAAGCGCGTGGACGCCAGGCAACCCCCGCGAACGCGGGAAACCACAGGTAAGCAGAAAAGTGTTGGGAGCAATAATACCGACATGCCTAGATAGCGCAGCATAACTTTCGTCACAGAACAGAGGGTTACCATCGCCTCGACCCAAAACATAATGCCTTATAGCATCTTGCGACCCGCAGGTATTAAATTGTGGGAGCGCAGACTCGCGCCCAATCTCCTTACGCAGCATTTCAAGCGCTTGTTCTGATATCGTCCCGACTTCGGATTCATCCATGGATTAAACTCCTCTTTGCGAGTCGGATAGTTTAAGGTACACGAACATGCGAGCTTTCCAGTGGAGAATGTTAATTCTTTATTTCGAAATTAGCCATATGTGCTTGCTTTGTATCGCCTCCAAACATACGTCCAAAATTGTCTGGCATCGAAATTGATTTTATGGGGGGTCAGGACACAAGGGGAATCACCCTATTCCCATTATATGCGGCTTTAGCTTTTCGTCTGATTAACGCCCAAGTTTCATCGAAGTACCCTGCCTGCTCCACTAAATCCCTGAGACTGGAGCACTGTTCAATGGGCATCGTGGGAGCGCTCGTCGGCAACGTCACATCCATTCGAGCAGTATAGTCAAATACAACGTGTCTCGATACGGCCTCTCCCAAAGTTGACCCAAGTGTGATCGCTCCGTGCCAGGGTATGACGATGGCTATATCATCAGACCCCAACGACTGAGAAATTGATGCAAAATCATCATTTGGACTCACTGCAGTTCGTTCATAAAATACAGTAGAAACGTTATTAAATATGCGAGGCGGCCGCGCGAAAGCTGCCTGAGCAGTAATCCAAAAACCATGGGAATGCACGATGGCTTGGACGTCCTCACGCTGCTTGTAGATGCCATGATGAAACTCAATGCCTTGACTTGGAGACCGAGGCGAACTTACAGATTGGCCCTCAAAATCGAATAAAATGATATCCTCAAGCTGCATCTCCTCGAATGTCCGCTCAAATACATGCATATAGAAAAAAGGTTTATTTGGATATCGCACAGAAACATGGCCTCCGATCCCAGACCCTAACCCGCAGGCCGCCAAACCTCTGCAAGCTTCTAGAACCAAACTTCGTAGCTTTTCATTTTCTTCTACCAAAATCTTCCTCCAGATATCAGGTGCCGTGCAAGCTGGATTCAAACGTCTCGGTGAGGAACGCTACCTAGAGAATGGTTCCTATTGCTGCACGGGCGATGCAGATGGATACTCCCGAGAATACCTGTAGTACTCTCCCGCCACAAGGCCCTTGCAATTGAAAGATCGTAAAATCCAGCTCTTTAACTTGTCCAGACCTTCAAATCGACTCTGCTTCCTCCTTTGATAGCAAAAGTACAGCAAAAGCCAAAAAGAAAGGTCCCGCGCGCTTTAAAAATTGGTGGATATCGGGAACAAAAGAGAACATTACGGCGCATGAGAATCCAACTAAAACTGAAAAAAAGACCCCCCCAGATCTGATTGATAAGCCAGCAAGACGAACAAAAACAAGGGGGCCGAAAGCCGAACCTAAAGCGACCCATGCAAACACCACACGATCAAAAATTTTATCGGGAAGGTAAATTGAAACCACCACTGCTGCTATGACCAGACCAACAACAGATATCCGAGCTACAAGAAGCGTATTACTTCTCCCTCCAAGACCTAAATCATGTGAGATAACTGCGGCCACAGAAAGTAATTGACTATCAGCAGTCGACAGAATGGCAGAGAGAACGGCTGCGAGGAGAATCGCACCCAAAACGGGAGGAAGCAAACTTTCAGTCAAAACTAGAAATATGCTTTCAGGGTTGGCTATGTTCGTATGAACCACGAATCCTATCAGGCCGAGAATCCACATGCCCATGAATACTAAAAGATACCAGACAACCGCAATTAGCCTCGCCTGACGAAGAGCCGCCTCATCCCGAAGCGCCATGAATCTTACGAGAAGGTGAGGCTGACCAACAGTTCCAATACCGACCGATAATCCCCCTAATGCTAACCCAAGAGCAGATAACCCGACGTTGGATGCTACGAAGCTAAGTTGAGAAGGACTGCCATTAACCTGAAGGCCCTTGACGAGCCCATCTATCCCACCAACCTCAGAGAGCGCAATTAAAGGCAACAGAACCGCTGCAAACAACATTAAAAAACCTTGTAAAGCGTCGGTAATACTGACGGCCCAGAAACCGCCGAGCATTGTATAAACCATAATAATGCCAGCGCCTAGAAGAATACTTTTGCTGCTAGAAAACGCAAAGACAGATGAGAAAGTATTTCCTACACCTTGGAACTGGGCCGCGATGTAGAAAATGAAAGAAAAAATAATGATGCCGGATATAAGCCAGAGCGTTGGCCTTCTGAGGGAACCTGCAACCTCCTTCATTAAAAAATCGGTCGGAGTGACCTGCCCATGCAGACGACTGCTAACCATCAGCCGAGGAGCTACCCAAAACCACGCTACCAGCATCCCTGCAATCGCGCCCAATGCAATCCAAATTGATGACAACCCAATGGTATATGCAATTCCACTAACACCCAAAAGAGTCCATGCAGATGAAGCACTGGAAGAATAACTAAGCGCTGCTAAAACGGGACCCAAATTTCTTCCAGCGAGTAAATAATCATCCGAATTCAGAGTCTTCTTGGACGCCCATAGCCCGATGGCAAGCAGCATCAGTTTGTATAGAGCCAAGGTGATAATCACAACCGTTGTTTTTGACATTGGATTTTCCTAGCGCATTGTCAAATATGTAAATTGGAGATGATATCCCGATTCAATCTTCAAGTCTTTGAAAAAGCTTCTTGGTAAGGTTCACTCAAAATATTGATCAGAATGCACTGGTCACGGCGGTCATTAAGATCTCGATCGGTTTTGATTCTGCTTAATTCTTTGGACGCTCCGAAAGCTACCTCAACATATTCTATTTGTTTATTTGATGTCCGCGATAATCTCTAGAGCAGTTGCGCTAATAATTAGTTGGAATATGAAGGCAAGTTAAGAATGAATTATCGTACCCAACCCTGCCGCCAAGATCTTGAATTAATATCGCTATGCGTAGGAGAGTTGTTCAGTTATGACTTGCTAATCGACTTTTGTTGCTCTAGAAACTGTGGTTAAGTTTTTCCGGTATAAAAATTTTAAAAGGTTTTGTGAAAACAATAACTTTAAATTTTCCCTATCTGATTCGTTCCTCCATAGATAAAAATCTATCAAGTTCTTGCGAAAAATATTTAATAGGGACCAAGACTCTCAAAAGCAGCCCTCGGCTCTGGTTCAATTTCTGTCATCGCGATGCTATTCCAACGATTTAGAAAGCCGAATAAAGACACAACTGCCAGTATCTCCAATCGCTCAACTTCATCGAAATGTTTGGTAAATTCCGTGAACATCTTGTCGTCAACGCCAGATGGAGATTGCGAGCCATATCTCCCGATATGCAAGGCCGATCTCTCGCGGTCGGTAAAAAAATTATTGGTTTCATATTCCTCGAGCGCAATAAGTTTCTCGCGAGTGATGCCATTATCTCGTGCTGAACTAGCAACATGCGCCATACAATATTGACACTCATTAACGGAACTACACACAAATCCAATAAGCCGTTTCAAGCCAGAATCTACCTTGCCTGGTCTATATACTGCATTTATTAAAGCTGAGACTCCTTGGACAAGCCCCGGCATGCGCGCCATGGTCAGCGCATCATTCGGCTTGAACCCCATCAGATCCTCTGCAGTCGCAATCAGTTCACTTGTTGCAGAATCTATCGCGGCTAATTCGATCGGTTTGAAACGTGACAAAATATCTTTCTCCTTACTCTACTCATAAAGCTGATTCCAGTTTTAGCGTGAAACTTTTCGGCCCTCTTTTAACTCCTCGTGTACTAGTCCTTCCACCAACATCACTTTGAATTGACCTGTGCCCTCCCTCAATTTTTTTGCTTCTCGGTATTGCGGAGAATTCCAAAATAATTTAGCCGATTTCCTATCGGGCCACCTATGAATGACCAACCGAGCGCCATTCCACTCTCCTTCGAGAACTTCGTTGTCACCGCCTAGAACGATATACTCCCCACCAAAATCTCTAACCAATTGCGGAACTATATCGCAATAGCTCCTAAAACGGCCAGGATCAGTCAATTTTGCATGGACAACTAAATAAGCGGTCATGATACGTCTCCAATATTTTCTGATGTGACTTGGTTGCTATACATTTCTTAGATCAGAGGAAAATCATCTCCATTGTCCCTTGCCCTAAAACCCGAAAAAACATGAAATTGAAAAATATTATACAGTCAATTACTCATCTAATGCGGTAGATAACTATATAAATGAATTTATGAAAAAACTTAATATTAACAGTATGTTGGATTTTGAAATTTATCTTAAAAATTACGATACAAATATTAGCAAGATTAGAAAAAAATTAGTTATAGAACAAACTTGGAATAAAATGATATTTGATATTT
>CAJWMT010000105.1:0-6904 GCA_913044275.1 uncultured Cellvibrionales bacterium | reverse complement strand
ACTATAACGATTTGCATTGGCATCATAAATTGCTGCGTTCTGACTGTCTAGCTCTATCAAAGCTTGACGAATATTATCTATGTAAATCAATGCATTTTCGAGCGACATCCACGCATGAGGATTCGGTTTGCCTCGATATGGGCCTCCAGAGATACTGATTGGCTGAACACCATTAGATACCTCAATTTTGGGAATATTCTTAAAGTTTTTGAAAAAGCGATCAAACCATAGTTCCAGATTCAGCCCATTATATAAAATTAAGTCGGCGTCATGCACGCGACGGATATCACTGGGCGTTGTCTGATAATTATGGATTTCCGCATTAGGTTTTGTTATCGATTCTACTATAGCGGCATCTCCCGCAACGTTTCGCGCCATATCTGCGATAACGGTGAAAGTAGTGGCTACCTTGAGTTTTTCCCCGGAAAAGGCATAAGTCCAACCAGATTGAAATAAAAATACAACAAGCAAGATCGTTAAAGATTTCCTTCGATTTCGATGATTAGAAGACAACACGTTTACACCTAGCAATTTTCAAAAACAAATAGCAGCAAGCCTGCTGATAATGTTGGATAGACACCATCCTGCTAATTACATTTTAAGATCTAGCATCGTATGTGGCGGCAAAAGCGTTGTTTTAATTATTTTCTGATATGAATACTAGAATAATTTAACCTTTCAAAGCTGATAATACACCAGCAAGCTCTTCAGAATGAAGTACTTTATTCTGGATACACCCCAAAAAGCCCTTGTTTTGCTCAAACTGAGCAACATCTCTTGAACTAGACATCCCCCGCCTGACAGGCTAACATCCTGAATTGAGGCGCTTTTAGGCCTAAATAAGCTGGTTTCCACCATTTACTCTATGCTCAAATTGTAGAAACCATAAAAATTAAATTAACAATTTAGGGATGGAGAGAAGGATATGAGCACCAATCCAATAAAAAAATATTTTGTGCTAGTTGCGTCTACTATCGCTTTTGGCGCTAGTTTGTCTGCACCTGCAGGTGCCCAAGATGGCGCAAAACTCGATGAGATTATCGTAACTGCTCGTAAAAAAGAAGAGAGCCTAACAGATGTCCCGGAGTCAGTAGTTGCAATATCTGGCGAGACGATTGTCCGACAGAACATGAAAACCTTGGATAAGATTGGCATGACTGTTCCCAATTTCAACCTCAACACAAGATCAGATGGATACCCGAACGTTACCATGAGAGGCCTAGGCGCATTCAGTCTGACCCAGGGCGTCGGATTTTATCTCGACGATGTCCAACTCATCTCCGACCCTTCTTCAAGATTCGGTGACCTAGAACGAATTGAGGTGCTGAAGGGACCACAAGGCGTTATGTATGGGGGCAACAACATCGGTGGTGCAGTGAAATTTGTAACGAAGCGACCATCGCCCGAAGCTGTATCGGGTAACATCAAACTGATGGCGGGCCAGCAGAGCTCGACTGACTTTGAGGGTTCCATCAACATTCCGTTAAGCGACGATTGGGCTATGCGTGCATTCGCATACATGCGAGAAGATGACGGGTTTATGTACAATATTACAACCGACGATGACGAGATTGCCGGGTACAAAGAAAAGGGTGGAAGAATCCAACTAGCGGGTCCTCTCTCGGACGATGTGTCGCTGTATGCTGCTGTTCGCTTCAATGAGTGGGATGGCCACAACAACAATTGGGTCAGAGAAGCCGGCGGGATCCAACCAAGTGACTTTCAGTACAATTATGTTTCCGATATTGATAGCCCGTCAAAAAGCGAGAAGGAAACCACTGGTGCTCATCTAGAACTGTTGTGGGAAAACGATGGTTTTGATGTTACCTACATTGGCTCCTACACCGAAACAGAGGCTGACCGCCCTGTCGATGTGGATCTAGTTTACGAATTATGGTTTGACGGCCATCAAGTGGAGGACTTTGAAACCAGCTCCCATGAGCTCCGCTTTTCCTCCAATTCAGATGGAAATTTGCAATGGCAAGCAGGTCTTTACACGCTCACTTTTGAAAAATCAGAGCGATCTACACAAACTTTTGGGCTCTGGACTGGTGCGGGGGTTCCAATTACCATCAGAAGCGCTTGGTATGATGCCGAAAGAGAGCATACCGCCGCTTTTGGTAACTTGAGCTATCAGTCGGGTCCATGGTCAATCGATTTTGGGGTGCGAGCCGATTCTTGGGAAAATTCTATGCAGGTGGTTGATATAGAAACTAATGGCAAAATCGTTGATAACATGATCGACGGAACCGAAGTTATGCCTCGGTTGTCTATATCGCGCGCACTGAACAACGATTCAATGCTTTATATGACCGCCTCCCAGGGTTACGAGCCAGGCGGTGTTGGCTATGAACCCATGATCGTAGATGCCAACGGCGTCCCCCAGAGATTGCCAGTATGGGAGAAGGAAGAAGCGCTTCAAGTCGAGTTTGGTTGGAAGGGCACCTTTGGAGACGGCAGAGGCACCGCAGCCATCGCGGCTTTCTGGATTGACTATGATGATAGAATTTTCACTGGAGTTGTGACAGAACCCGATGGCTCTATATATGAGCAAATGACAAACGTCGGAGACTCTGAGCAAACCGGCTTGGAACTTGAGTTGGCTGTGCAGGCCACAGACAACCTCCTTCTGTCAGGAGCGATCGGGTTTTTGGAGGCAGAGTGGGATGATGGCACCATTATTGGTGGTGTTGACATGAGTGGCACAACCCCATCAGGGGCCGTAGATGACGGAATGGCATTGTCCGCGAACTATGCCAGACCTATGGGAAATGGAGTGGATTTTGTTTTTGACCTACAGATAAATTATCGCGGCACTATGCGCACGATGCCACCCGGCTCGCCTCTTGACAATGACGACTACCAAACTGTAAACGTGGCTACTGGATTTAGAACGGACAGCTGGGAGATTATATTGCATGCCGAGAATTTGACCGATGAAAAGTACTATCACGATGTGGAAAATAATTTCCCTAATCTGGGTCCTAATGGCATATTCGATGATGCCTCGGACCCCCTGATGATTCTGGGAACCGCTGGGCTACCACGTCTGATATCGGTAAGTGCGAGGTACCAATTCTAATAAAAAAATTCCGTTGATTTAAAGGCGCCATAGAGTTATGGCGCCTTTTTTTGTATCGCCTCAAACTGAGCTGAAAAAGCATAGGTGAGAGAATATGTACTAACAATGCTTATCAAGACAATCACTTTTTGTATGCTTGCCTGATTCACCATCTCAATCTCACTGTCCAGAGCACTGCCGCTAGTCAACTGATAAATAACATAACCCGTGACCGAGACAAGATAGGCAATTGTTATTAGTGTGAATGAGTTTTTGACAGTGCTCCTATATATGACAATGACATACAAAAAGGCTCCAGGAACGAGCAAGCGAAAAGCATTCAATGCGAAAAAGATATGGAGATCTGTAAACAAATCATAGGGGGTCAAGCCCACTCCAGCAAAAAAAACCATTCCCAACACGAAAAAGCACGAACCTGCGATCGCTAACCGGTGCCCTGATTGGTCATCGATGAAGAGTTTTGGCACGAATAGAAAACTGACTCCAACGGCCGAGAAACAAAATACAGCCATGTTGAAAAAGAAAGAGGAGAGAAAATTTTGATCTCCGGACCTAGCTGAGTAGCCACCCAAGTCACTCAGAAAGTTATGAGTGAAAGAATATCCTAGTTGATTGGGATCATGGATGTTACCTCCAGGATAAAAGTACATAGCGATGACCACACAAAGGAGAAAAAAAAGCGTCACGAAACGCAGAATCGTCACCGACCAAAAATATCGATAGTCCAGCTCTAGTGACGACTCAGCCAGCAAACCTTTCTTAACAGTTTCCATTTTCTTCCTTGGCCATGAGACGATAGGACTTATAAGATCGTTGTCTTCGTGGTTATAAAGTCTTTTGCTAAGTCAAAGATAAAAGTTTTTCTCTCCGAGTCCATCCTTTCTAAATTTTTTGTCATGAAAGATGATCGCGGATTCCTTTTGAAGGCTTCGAGGTTGTCATGGATAAAACGCCAATACAAGCCATCCACTATATCGCTCCAATGCCCTTTTTTATAGTTGCTCATCTTAATGATATAGTTTGAGCCGCAAATGTAGGGCTTAGTAGAAAATAGCCCGCCGTCAGCAAAGGTACCCATTCCAAATACATTTGGCACCATTACCCAATCTGCCGAGTCGACAAACATTTCCATGAACCAGGCATAGACTTCTCTTGGATCAATTCGAGCGAGTGTCATGAGATTAGCAACGATCATCAACCTCGGTATATGGTGAGTGTAACCGAATTCTCTGCAATCTCTTATGGTGTCGTCAAGCGGCGTGATACCGGTCGTTCCGTCATACCAGTCTGATGTCAATCGCCCGGAGTGACCCCAGAAATTGGATTTGGTCTGTTCTTTTCTCTTAACGTCGTAGACGCCTCGGATAAATTCCCTCCATCCAATGATCTGCCTCACAAACCCTTCCACTGAATTAATAGGAACATCATTATGTTCGTAAAAATTTATGGCTTTTTCCACCACCTCCAGAGGCGTCAAAAGACCCATATTTAACGACGTACTCAATGCGCTGTGGAACAGAAAATTGTTTGAATCATGAACTGCATCCTCATACTTGCCAAAATCAGCAAACTTTTTTACCAGAAACTCATCCAGCCATCTCAAAGCCCCATCACGTGTTATCGGCATCCAGAGGTTTGAAACCGATCCCGGATGATCTGCAAAGTGCTCTTCAATCTCATACTTGAGTCTGCTTTGGTTCGCATGACCGCCACTTGGGACATCGGGCAACTCAAGCCCAGCAGGAAGCTTTTTTCGATTTTCCTCGTCAAATGACCACCTACCTCCTACCGGACCGTTGTTAACCATAAGCAAATCCAAATCTTGCCGCATCATCTGATAGAAGCTAGCCATTCGAAGTGTTTTCTTACCTTTGGAAAATTCAAAAAACTTTTTTCGGGTACAAAGGAACTTGGGACTTGGATGCTGAACCCATGTTGCCGATGACGTTGAACGGAACTGATCAAGTTGGTCAGCAAAGAAATGATCTTCTATTTCGAAATAGTTAACCTCGGTTATCTGCTCTTTTGTGATAATAAGTTTTAGCTTCTGCTCAAATGGACTAGGGAAATCGCTCTCTCCAATAGAATGATAAAAAACTTCAAAACCTCTCTTTACAAGCGCATCGCGGTAAGCTCGCATTGCGCTAAGGAACATTAGTATTTTGAGCTTATGATGCTTGCTCGCCGTGCATAGGCCGAGATCCTCGGCCATAAAAATCCGACGACAGTTTGTCTTCTCTAAATACTCTAAGGGAAAAAGCTGGTCGCCTAGGACTATCAAAATGCTGTTTCTTTTCATAAGTATAGCCAGTTAAGAAGCGATTAGCCTCCCCCGGCGTCCTTAAAGCTGCAGCCCAGATACATGCCAAATTTTTGTCAAAAACAAAACTTGGTACATGGAAACAAGGCTTCTCATGGAACAATCTAACTAGTATAGCTGCGAGAAGTTTTACGCTAATTTAAGCCCGCGAGTTTAGTCTAAATAACACATATATGTTCAAATATACTGCCTGACCGCTGCGAACCAGCAGAGATCTCACTCCCTCTCACTATCGAGGTCCGAGAGATTCAACTTTATGTTAGATCACTCCTCAAATAAGCTGATCCAACAAAAGCTTATTGTCCCAACTAATCTGCAGTTGCGCTGTCTGTGTCATTGGATGGTGCTGCCTCTTGGACCTGATCAGTCATGTCCTCTTGAGTTCCTAAAAGCTTACTCATAAAATCTGAAATAATAAAAGGGGCACCTACGTTTGTTTCTGAAACAAATGAGGGCGCCGTAAGCGTATAGTTAGACGCTATTTCATTAGAGGGATTCACGAAGTATTTCCTGTCATCTGAATAATTCAGACGAGCGGTGTATAGACTATTCCTAACAACCATCAAGTTGTTTCTGAAATCCATTACTATGTACTGACCGTCATAACCTATTGCCGCATATAACGTGTTAGTCGGAAAACACTTCTGTGCGCCACAGCTATCTCTCGGCATCAAGGTCCAAAACTGAAACCCATAACTAAAGGATCCACCTAGCTCAGATACAACCGAGTTAGTGGTAATATTTTTAATTTGCTCGATGTAGCTCTTTGGCACAATCTCTTTACCCTGCCACTGCCCATCATTCATAATCAAAAGTCCAATCTTGGCAAAATCTCTCGTAGTAGCATCGATGCAACAGTATGCGAGGTAGTTTCCATCTGCCTGGCCTCCTTCTGCGCTATCTCGCCACCAGTAAGCTCTTATTCCCAACTCTGAGAACAAGTAAGTCTCTGCGAAGGTCATAATGTCCTTGCCAGTTGCCCGAAAAAATATCTCGCCAAGGATCATCGTATCGCAGTTGCTGTACATAAAGTGGCCGGGCTCATATACTAGCCCGTAATCATAGTACCAAGGATGCGGAACACTAGTCTGAGCTAGATTTCGATAGATACAACCGGTTAGTTGGTCCTCTGCAGCACCGAAATACCCTCCAGCACTCGCCCCAGCCGCGTCACAAACATACCAACCATTGAAATAGCAGGCGGGCTCCAAACCGGATCTCATATCTAAAATTTCTCTTATTGTTATGCTCTCCCTGACATCATTTTGCCACTCTGTAAGATATGTCGAAGCGCTCTCGTCCAGCCCCTCTGGGAAGTAATCCATGCCTTGGGCAATACCAAAAAGCAAGCTCGTTACAGATTTTGCCATGGACCACGATGTCGCTAAACTTGTTTCATCTCGATTTGCGAAACTTTCTATGCTTTCGTCAAGAACTCTGCTTCCCGGGTAGTTCTTGAGTTCTCGTGTTTCATTCTCCCCAATTCCCCGATATTCTTCCCC
>CAJWMT010000104.1:0-7046 GCA_913044275.1 uncultured Cellvibrionales bacterium | reverse complement strand
AAGACGACTGTGGTGGTCACATTACAGAATATCGAGGGAGATCCATCTTTTAATCGTAAAGCAGCAGCTGAAATAAACAATCGCCTCAAAAATATACGTGGTGAATTTGAAGATGTTTTTGTAATGGGGGCGCCTCGCATCAATGTAGCGATTGAAAGGGGTTTGTTCAGCGATATCGGGTTACTTACTCCGATTGGTGCGGTGCTTCTGGTGGTCATATTGTTGAGCCAACTGAGGACTCCAGTTGCTGCCGGTTTGCCATTAATTACTGCCGGAATGAGTATTCTGTGGACCGCAGGTTTTATGGGCTTTGCCGGTATACCTTTAAACCTTTTGACAGCAATCTTGCCAGCTTTGGTAATCGTAATTGGCTCAACAGAAGATACTCACATGCTAACTGCATATTTGGAGGGTTTGTCTAAAGATGACCCTCCAAATCGGATGAATGCTGTCCGTTTCATGGCAGTTCATGTGGGTCTGCCGATTTTTATAACTTCCTTCACCACGGCCGTTGGCTTCATGGCAAATATCTCGAGTGATCTGATAATGGTCCAGCATTTCGGGATTACCGCTGGCTACGCGATGGTGGCAAATTTAATTGTAACCATTTTAATGCTTCCTTTATTGTTGAGATTTTTTGGGCCGCGTAAGTCTAAATTACAGGGTGATAGCGAAAATGTTGGTGGGCTGGCCGGAAAAGTGCTGTCTATTCTGGATATCCTCGGAGGGCGTTATGAGCGGAGAGTGGTTGTCGTAGTTTTATTAGCGGCAACTATCTTTGCTGGCTTCGCGACTAAAGTTCAAACAAGCAATGACCCTTTGTCATTTTTTAAACCAGATAATTCGGTAAGGCTTGATGCTGATACCTTGCACAATGATTTGGCAGGGATGCAAGTGTTTTACCTGTCTATTAATGCAGACTCCGGTAAGGATTTTAAAGATCCGAAATGGTTACAAAAAGTTGACAAAATACAAAATGTAATGAGGCAGCAAGGCGCATATGACAAAGTCACATCAATTGCTGATTACTTGAAACTCGTAAATCAGGAGATGAACCAGGGGAATAAAGCATTTTATGTAATGCCGAAGACACGGGCATTGGCAGAACAATATCTCTTACTTTTTGCGAGACCAGACGTTGAGCGATTTATCAACGCAGATGCCACGCGCGCAAATCTAATGGTACGACATAACATATCGAATTCTTACGAACTAAAAGAATACCTAGATGACCTTAGAGAGAAAATCGCTGAAATTCTTGGTCCTAAAACAGTTTATCACATAACGAGTAAAAACATTTTGATCAACAATGGCGCTGAAACAATGATCAAGAGCCAAAGCACGTCTATTATTTTACTGGTGGCTATTATTTTCGTGCTGATGTGTTTGCTGTATACCTCTTTCACTGCTGGCTTTGTTTCTTTGGTGCCTAACCTTATACCGGTTATCACTATGTTTGGCATTATGGGACTGTTTGGGGTGCCGCTCAACGCTGGCACAACTTTGGTATCAGTTATTGCAATAGGTATAGCTATTGATGATACCATTCATTTGCTAACGAACTTCAATGATCAACTGAAAATCAATCCAGATCAAACGATCGCTGCAAGAGCAGCAGTGCGCGTGGAAGCAATACCGGTTGTGTCAACGTCGTTGGCTTTGGCATTTGCTTTCCTTTCGTTGCTTTTATCAGATTTTACAATCATCATACAATTCGGGCTTTTATGTGCTGTAACGATGGTGATGGCATTGATTACAGACTTGTTAATAACGCCTATTCTGTTGAAACGATTTAGGCTTGTCAGTCTTTGGGACATTGCATCGCTTAAGCTTAATCAACAAGTTTTGGCGGATAGCGAGGTGTTTAAAGGCATGACTGCGTATCAAATGCGTAAAACAATATTATTGTCTTATGCAAAAGAGTTTGAACCTGGTGAGGACGTGTTTCTTCAGGGCTCCACGGATCGAAACATGTACGTAATTCTCTCGGGTAAAGCAGAGGTGGTGCTTGGTGTAAAAGACGGTAAAGAGACTTTATTAGCTACGCTGGGGACTTCAGAGATATTTGGTGAAGCTGCTTATGCCGGGAATGTCGCCAGGACAGCTACTGTGCGTGTTCCGGGCAATTCAAAAGAACCCCTCAAGGTACTTTTGCTGGAGCAGGAGCGCGTCGCATCAGCCATGCGTTCATACCCACGCATCCATGCTCTTTTGAACCGTAATATTAGCGCTATTTTGGCGGGTAGGCTTGCAAATATGGGCGAGCAGCTTAGCACTCGAGATTAACTTTTATGAATAAGAATGTTAAAGCTGTTTTTGCAATGGTTTTGGGCATAGGCCTTCATATAGCTATTGGCTCGGCCGAAGCTGGCCCAGAAGTCGACGCGAAAATTAAGAAAGCCATGATCGCGCCAGTTAATAAGGTGCTCGTTGATCTTGCAACCAATTTAAAGCGTACAGCTAGTGCTTCTTTTTCTGGTTTTGTTACCGAAATCGACGATAGCTCAATCCGCGATGACTACGTTATCTTTAGCCCAAGACTTGAAGGGGAAACGGAGGCAAGTCTAAACGAAGAGTTTTCAATCGGCATGAAGGGATATTTTTCTCTATCTACGGATCAGGATACAGTGCAGGGTTGGTTTAACGGGCCTAATCAGCACTACCGGAAAATTCGTTACGCCGACCTAACTGCAGCTTGGCTAAAATATGAGGCCGAAGATTATGAGTTAATCCTTGGCAAAGATATTATATCTATGGGATTGCTCGAGCTTCATTCTCCCTCTGATCGATTTGGTTTGTGGGACGGAAGCGATCCGTCATCGACAACAGAGTTAGGTGTTTGGCACCTGGCGTTAAATTATTTCATTGATGACGACACCATCTCATTTAAGTTTCTTCCGTTTGACAAAAAATCAATAAGCCCCGGCTTGGGTTCCAGGTGGGCCGGCAGTTCCGGGAGTCCCGTTTTTTTGAATCTAACAACTGGGGCATCGGTGGTTGATTTTTACCATCCAACTCATTTTGAAAATATGGGTTATTTAGCGTTGTATGAGGGCGCACGAGAGGGAATTGATTTCTTTGGGTTTGCGCATCATGGCCCATCAAGTTATTCGGCGCTGAGTTCTACCACCCAAAATGTAGCTGATCCCAATTCACTTGTTTTGGAAAGAGTAAATCCCATTTCCCTCAGCACCGGAGCTGGATTATCTCGCGTGATAGATGAATGGAAATTCACTGGTGAGGTAGTTTATCAGAGAACTCATAATGGTCGAGACGAGAACTTTATTCGGTATGGAGCAGGCCTTAGTTATACCGATAGTAGGTTTGCTAATTTTCTTGGTTTGGAGAAGATAACGTCGATAGCAGAATTTTCCGGGGATGAAATTATTAGCGACGCTTATGCAGATGATTGGGTTCAGAGCTCGAAGCTGTCTCGACCATTCCGACGCACCGTTTTTCTGCGAGTAGTAGTTGAGCACAATGAAGAACTTAGCTATTTCGCAGGCAGTACCGTGAACATTAAGTATGAGGATCATACTTTTGGTGCCGGCGTTGAGTATCGTCCAAATGATAACCTTAAAATACAAATGAGCGGAGCATTTTTTGAGGGTAATTCAGAAACTCATTTTGGGCGATGGACTGACAATGAGCTTATTAGACTTGGTGCAGAGTATTCATTCTAGCGCGAGTACATCAACTTTTTCGTGTAACACAACTTCACTTTCAGTATCGAAGAATATCAAGTGATATTCTGTAATATACTAAACAAAAATAATGGTAATGGTTTGCGGGTAAGGGGCATTATGGCCGTTGGATGGTGCTGCAATGTATAATCCCGCTGCCATGCCTGAAACACCAAAATTAATTGTACGATCTGAAGCATCAGGAGGGTTTTTTGACATCTCCTCTTTGTGGATTGCCGCTAAAGGAGCAGCTGTCCGTAGCTCATGTCCCGGCAGATCTCGTGGAAGTGACAAAGGTTATGATATTTTAACGTCATGGAGAAAGTGCTAGATGCCCGAAAATTCATTGGAAAACCTGCAAAATAAGATAACAAATCAAATCGTATGCTCAAAATGTGAGATCGAATTTATGAAAGGTGGGACTGGAAGCCCGTCATTGCAGAAATATTCCTTGCTTGATGTAGGGTTCACCAACAGGGGCCTGCAAGTGTGGTGCCGCAGACATGATGTAAACGTGGTGCATATTGATTTTGATGGCAATAGACTAAAAGCAGACTTTCGGTCTTTGGAGCCTAAACTACAATGAACAAGGTTATGAACTGTGCTAAGTAAATTGAATCAATTAAAGTAAGAGTTTGGCGCTGGACATAGCAAACAGCTTCTTGGCACGACCTTTGAGGTTGAATGGTCGTGTCGATATTATTTTTATCGACGCGTCATAGGATTTTTTTTCATTATCCCAATCGTGTAACATATAGTAGTGTGTTTCATTCATTAGATTTTGAGAGATTTGTGAGGCCGCGTAAACATAAGAGAAACTCAGCGGATATCCAAGTGCATTAGGAGGTTTTTATGGACATCATTTTGATCATTTCCGCAGGGTTGGCTGTGGTTCTATACATCTGGTATGCAAAAATAGTTGCACGGCGAAATACTGCAAGCGAAGCATTGTCCGGGATTGACGTTCAGTTGACTAAGCGGTCAGACCTAATTCCTAATATTTTGGCAATAGCGAAGAAATTCATGAAGCATGAGAAAGAACTTTTAGAAGAGGTAACGAAACTGCGTTCCAAGGCTACTGCGGGATATGACACCGTAGATCCGAAACAAGTTGCTAAACACTTTGAGGACTCGGCTGCACTTGGTGCCCAAATGGGTAAGCTTATGATTTCTATGGAGGCATATCCAGATTTGAAGTCAGACGAAACCATGGTGCAAGCTCAAAAAACATATAATGAAGTGGAAGCGCAAATCGCGGCTGCTCGTAGGTTTTACAACTCGGCTGTTTCTGACTTAAACAATTCGATAGAGATTTTCCCGGGTAGTTTATTAGCTCCGCTCGCAAATTCACGAGTTATGCCGTTTTACGAGGGTGATGCCAGTTCGCGGGAGCCTGTGGACGCGGCAAAGTTATTGGGTTAGCGATCGCATGATATCTAACAAGGTTTAGCAAGTTAAACTTTAACTTCGCTAATCAAGCTTTTTGTTTGTTCTGAACATTCAAAAGTGCGAGAAACGTGCCCAATGTAGTTTTAGTCCTAAATATATGCTAGAAAAAAGCGCTTATGGCGAACTGCTTAATAGGGGCAAGGGCAGCATTGAGGGATCAACGGGCTCGGTGTTACAAATATTTTTACCAACCGCTAAAGGCATAAAGTATTATTTTAAAAATAGAAGTGTAGGAAACTAATATTAACCTCCTTGAAACATTGGTGTACTTCAATCATGCATTTTAGAGTTAAATTAAAAAAACCTGCTTTGCTTCTATCATTATCGCTTGTCATGTTCACGAACGTGGCATTGGGTTTCGAACGATTAAACGTTGGTGATAGAGTGTTCGTTGCATGCGAAAATATCTTCATTCATACAAAACCTTCGGTATTTTCTGAGAAAATTAAGACCTTAAAATTTGGTGAGAGCTTAAATATTACCGGGTTAAAGAAGTTATTTACACTGCCAGCATCTGATGCTTCTTCTAAAGAAACGCTTGAAAGAGAGGAAGAAGATTCTGCTGAGCAGGAAGAAAGGGAAATTAGGCCAGTCCCATCTGAGTCGTACACGCGGGCCTCTTGGCTACAGTTTGCAAATGGATATAGTCCAGCATCGTGTTTTGTAACGAAACAGTTGATGAAAACTCAGAACCCTGAAAAGGTAAAACAAAAGGTTAACGCTCTGTCTGCACGCCAAGCCAAAAGAAATTTTTCGGAGGATGAAAAAGGAGATATGACCGCTATGCGTGGCGTAGCGGGAAAAGCAAAAGGTGCGCAGGCGAATTATGAAAAAGTTGATAAATTAATTGAGGAAAACCAAAAAAATCTAGATACCGAAATATTTGAGGTATTTCGCAAAGAGGGTCGGTTGGGAGAGTTCAGATGAGACAATGGCGACAAAAATTCGTTCTCCAAGTATTAACATCCATAGCCCTGAGTGTGGCTGCCACTGAAGTGAATGCCCAATCTCTTGGAGGTTTCCTTGACTCACTTAACAATCAGAAGTCTGGTAAAAACGGTGGACAATCTCAAGAGCAAAGTCCAACCCAGAATATCAAAAATTTGTTCGGCGGCATTAAGCCGAACAGTGACACGACAGAGGGACAGGTAAAAAAATCCGGCGGCGGCATCAATTTAGGAAAAACGGTTGGAAAAGTTTTTGACGCCCACCACAACACTATTCTCGGTCCTATGGGAAGATATTACTTGGGTAGGAAGCTTTCAGCCCATGTGTTAGGACGTTACGCTACTCTGCCGCAAAGCGATTCGCGTACAAAATATGTTCGAAGCATCGTTTTGACATTGCTATCGGCGAGTAATTATGCCGGCAATCACAAGGAACCGTTAGTCATTATCTTGCGCGATAAGAGCGTTATCAACGCATTTTCTGCTCCAGGTAATTTTGTTTTCATTTCAACAGGAATGTTAGACTTTGTTCGTAATGAAGATGAGTTGGCTTTTGTTCTCGCCCACGAAGTGGCACATGTAGAGTTAGACCATGGATTGAATGCTGTTAAATCAAAGCAGGGCACAGACCTTATGAAAGATGTTGCTGGTAATGCTTTTCCTGGTCTGGGTGGGCTCCTTGGGAATATGATGGGCTATATGGAAAATGGCTTTAGTGCTGACTTGGAGGCAGAAGCTGATCGGCGCGGCGCAGAGCTCGCCGCCAAAGCAGGGTACAATGCCAGGGCTGGCGTAAACGTGATCCGGCGTCTTGAAAAATCGCATGGACATCAGCACGCGAAGGGTTATCCAAAGGATCGAACCTCCATTGTAGCAAGGGTAGCGAATTCATCCTCTCAAGTTCCGGAAAAATTAGTGCAAATAAGATCGAGACGTTTTGATGAAATCATCAGAAACAAATGATGAA
>CAJWMT010000103.1:0-7078 GCA_913044275.1 uncultured Cellvibrionales bacterium | reverse complement strand
CTCAATGCATAATAGTGATTTATGATATGCCTTAAGAGCATGAATTATAGGTACTAAATAGGCCCCCACTGGGCTCACCATGGAGGCTCATACGGTTTTCGAACAAACTGCTCAGACGCATTGGTATCTGCCGAGGTACATAAACATAGGTGTCTTATCCCATAGAGATTAGGTGCTTTAACGTCAGTTGAGGACCACCTTTTTAAAGATAGCTCTTGAGCGCGGCAAGTTGCATTAAGTCGCACAGAAGTGTCATCACTTGAATTGCAATTTCAGCGGAAGTGAATGCTATAATCACAAGCTCAGCCAATCTCTGTAGTACCGTTATATGTTCAAGTTTCTGGAAGATGCCGTCGATCCATTTCCTAATCAAGTGGTCGAGCAACCGCCGTCTTCGCTCCTGGCTTTTATTTGGCACTTTACCAAACCATTTAGACTTTTATTGAGCGTTCTATTTATCACATCGGCGATTATCGCAGCCGTTGAGGTATACATGCTGAGCGCTATCGGACAATTGATAGACTGGATGCAGGCTGGAGATCAAAATACCTTTTTTCAAGTGCATGGTGCTAGCTTATTTGGAATGCTAGCGCTTGTTTTGATCATTTGGCCATTGTTGCACTGGGTCGACTCGATAGTCGAAAATCAAGGGTTATTAGGAAATTTTGCTATGCAGATTCGCTGGCGTGCGCATAGATATTTGCTGCGTCAGTCAAACGACTTTTTTGCCAATGATTTTTCTGGCCGGATTGCCACTAAAGTTATGCAGACCGCTTTAAGCGTGCGTGATTCGGTTGTCAGTGTTAATGGTTTAATGGTTTATGTTGGGGTTTATTTTTCTAGTTCAGCGGCAATTTTTCTGTCGAATGATTGGCGCCTCGCTATACCGCTGCTCATGTGGTTCTGCGCTTATATCGCTGTAATGCGCCTTTTCTTGCCGGCCCTCAAGCGGGTATCCACTGACCAATCCGACGCCCGATCTATAATGACGGGCAGAGTAGTGGATGCCTACACGAATATCCAAACAGTAAAAATGTTTTCGACTAATAATGATGAAGAGCAGTATGCTAAAAATAGCATGCAGCTAATGCTGTCATCGGTGCGTCGGCAGATGCGTTTGGTTACTCGGTTAAATGCTACTTTAATTTTTATTAATGCGTTGCTTATATGCAGCACCATGGGATTTGGCACTTGGCTATGGTCTCAGTCGGTCATATCGACCGGCGCCGTTGCAGTTGCTGGAGCGCTGACTATGCGTATCCAGTCTATGGCTCAGTGGTTTATCTGGGAACTTGCACGGCTCTTTGAGGCGATCGGCACCACTCAGGATGGTATGAATACCATTGCGCAACCAAGATCTGTGGCAGATGCCCCAAGCGCGGGAATTTTGACGGTACCTCATGGTGAAATCCAGTTTACCAATATTATTTTCAATTACGCTCAAGAAAGCGCTGTGTTTGACCATTTTTCGTTACATATCAAGCCGGGCGAACGGATCGGCTTGGTCGGTAGCTCTGGGGCGGGTAAGTCGACCCTGGTCAGTCTTCTGTTGCGGCTTTACGACCTGCAGGACGGTTCGATAACAATCGATCAGCAAAATATCGAAGAGGTCACACAGGAGAGTTTGCGGCACAACATTGCCATAGTGACGCAGGATACCTCGCTTTTACATCGCACTATTGGCGAAAACATCGCCTATGGTCGACCAGACGCTTCTGAACAGCAAATAATTCGCGCCGTAAAACTCGCCAAAGCCGATGGCTTTATCTTTGATCTAATAGACAGTGAGGGCAATCGAGGGCTCAAGGCCAAAGTGGGTGAACGCGGAGTAAAGCTTTCGGGTGGGCAGCGGCAACGAATTGCTATTGCTCGGGTTATTTTAAAAGACTCACCGATACTTGTGTTGGATGAGGCTACCTCAGCGCTCGATTCAGAAGTCGAGGCAGAGATACAAGAACAGTTTGAGTTGCTGATGAGAGGTAAAACTGTGTTGGCGATCGCCCATCGGTTGTCAACTATTGCGCAGATGGATCGATTAATTGTACTAGAGCATGGTCGCATCGTTGAGCAGGGGCCACATAAGGATTTATTGGAGAAAAATGGCATTTATGCGAGATTTTGGAGACGCCAATCCGGTGGCTTTATAAATTAGTGAGTATAACAATCTCTTTAAACTGCAACGTTGCAGACTACTTATACGTTCCCTTATGGATAGCTTGAGGAAGGCATCTAGTTTCAATAGTATTAGCTGGTTTAATTTTATCCAGTTGGGCGCTGGTGGCCAGCTTACTAGCGTTAAGATTCCCTGAGTTCTTCTCAAGGCAAGACGTGCACCAGCTCTCTCATGAATCGGTATCGTCTAAGACCAGATAAACAAAAGCGCCCCCTTTATTCTTTTGCTGGACTAGATATTTCTCTCTCTACCGGCAAGAATAGTCGAGTCACCACCCACCCATTCAAAAAGGCATGCGGAAACACCACAAGAGGAGGATATTCTAGTTATGATTAATGTCAGGGAACCCTTAAATCGTTGCGAGAGCCACCTGTTAAGACGAGTCTTATCTTGATCCAAATCAAGATTACGACACAAGGGTTAGGCTCCCTGACTGGAAACTGAACCGAATGTGAAAGCAAAGTCAAACCAAGGATCATGATGATGTAGGTCAAATGAAGAAACATTTAGCTCGGCAAGCGTTTGTTCATTCGGAAAAAACCGGAAACCGACCCGCTTGATCTTCAGAATGGACACAACCTCGATAAATTTAGGCTTGAAAATGGTGGCCGTCTCAACCTTGCTTGGGGTTCTGCGGCAGTTCACCAGACGAGTGTCAACTCTTGATTGACTCAGACCCTTCAGAAGTGACCGATGGGATTTGAGATCGTGTTGCAAAATGGTGATTAACTTCGCTATGTCTCTGTTCATCAGCTCTGACGCACCTAATTAAATCTGATAATTTTGCTTTGGACCCCATGTTATAATAACGTTTAGCAATATCTGGAGCATCTATATTGGCGATTGCACCCGACTCAACTAGAGTTAAATACTCCGTATAACTGATTACTGCCTCTTCTTCAAAGAGCGATATCATGAGATGTGCGCACCTTGAGTCGATGATATATAGACATAGATAAAATAGACCAAACATCCATTGGGCTGTTATCACAAGGCCTCTTTCGAAAAGGTTCGGTTTAGCAATTTCAATAAAAAACATCAGATGCATTCGCTCATTTTCAGCTTCGGCCAGCATCTCTCTGATGTCTGCACCGTAGCCAGTCTTCATTTTTCTGAGGCTCTGGAAGTGCAAGAGCATCCCTGCGACCATCCCCGGCACGCCCGCAACGGTCTCGAGGACGACTGCTCTATGCCCATACCGTTTTGCAAAAAAGGTATCAGCCATAAAACGGAAGAACCGTGTCATTGATTTAGCAAATACTAGTCGCATATCTCTGGTTTAAAAAAAATGTATGTGCAGGCTAGCAGAACTCACGTCATAGTAAAAATTAACAAAATTTATTTTGTCTATTACAAAAAGGCATTGTGTAATTTGTCGATAGCAAATAAAAGAAAGACTCTAACCTCATTTATGTCTCAGTTTTCTCAAGCAGGAGAGGTCAAAAGGACTAAAAACCCTATTTTAGCCAAAGATACTTAAATATAAAGACAGTGGTCTGACCACACAGGGGCATTTTTGGCTCGTTGCAATGTATGGACTCTGCTCTAAATATGCTTGCACAGAATGCGTTATTGGTTTAACCAGACACTTGTAATCTATAAATTCTAGTAAACTCTCAAAAGACCAATAATATAAAAAAATTCGCGTTCTATTTTATCGCGACCCCTCCTTTTTAATTTGCTTTATCTGTGAAGTTGAAATAACTAAATAGCCGCCCGTTCGGGTTAATGACCAGTTGGGGCTCTGATTACTTGATTTTTTAATTTTCGGACGATCTATGCTAGCCTACTGAATTGAGTAAGAATGCTTGTAATAACATCTTTCACCAACCCTTGCGTATAGAGGATATCAAATGGTAACGACAACTGGTGCACTGTTTTCCAGGTTAACCTTGGTTTTGTTTATCTTTCTGGTGATTAGTTGTGATAATAACACTCGGAGTGATTCACAAGCTTTGTACGGTGAATTGGCAACCTCAGCTCCGTCAGGAATATACGAGAATGATCCAACTCATTCTACGTTGCAATTCAGTATATCTCATCTTGGACTGTCCAATTACATTGCCAGATTTTCCGACTACTCTGTTGACATGACTTTAAATTCAGATGAGATTTCAGCATCTAGAGTTAGTGTCGAAATCAATCCGAAACTGATCCAAACAGACTATCGTGGAGATTACAAAGGCACTCATCCCGAATCTGATTTCGAATCTTGGGAACAAGATTTGGCTTACAGTGATAAATTTTTCAATGCAAATATCTATCCCCGAATTTTTTTCGAATCTACTCATGTCAGGTTAACGCCCTCTGGTACTCTCAAAATAACCGGTGATTTAACGCTGTTGGATCAGACAAATTCGGTGTTTCTTGAAGGAAAGATTATTGGCTCTACTGCAAACCATCCTTTCACCGAACGCGGAGCTATTGGATTTAGTGTTTCAGGGACCTTTAAAAGATCGGCATTCGGCATGGACTTTTTACTTGAGCCACCACTGCTTGGCGATGAGGTAACAATGACTTATGAAGGTGAGATGCTTGAAGTTCCCGCAGCTTATAATTTAGGGATAAAGACTTCAGAAAATTGATAGTTTACTTTTGAGGGCAATATACTTTGGCTATTATTTAGGCGGGCAATACCGAATAATAAAATTCATCTTCTCACCAGGTGGAGAAATGTCGACTTAAATCATATTGTTATTTTTTCTCAAGCAGCGCAGGAACAATAACGCCGTAGTCTCTATCTTTTTCAGCGAGCTCTTGAAGCTTATCTTTTTCTTCGAGATGCAACAACAGCCTGACGTGATTGATCTTTCTTTCTTTGCTGCCATCAGGCGATCCAATCCACTGTTTATACAACTTTCTCCTTTTTTTATTGTGCCTACTTCTTTCAAAAATCGCCACTTTCATATGCGGAGTATATAGGTTTTAGAAAGCGTCCGCCTTAATCAAGCTTGACGGCACGACGATGTAAAATAGACGGCTTATTTTCAGTTAGTCGAGAATTGACAATGAAAATGGGTTAGAACGGACGTCGATCAAGCTGAATGGACTTTCAGAGATTAAGTTCTGTGCCTACACAAGAGGATTATTAAACCGAACCTTTGAATAGCTATCTCTCAGCCTTTTCTATCTAGTCCTGCTGCAAAGCATATAAACCATCCAGAGAATAAGGCCCATTGCTGGCAAGCTTAAAAACACTACTAGGAGATCAGGCGAGTCGGTCAACTTCCACCACGTGACTTCAAAGTAGTCAAAGGTTTTCATACTTAGATTATTTTCTTCCTCGGTTAGGTGAAAACATCGAGTCGCATGATCCAACTTTAAATTCCATGTCCTCAACCGCTTCAAGACAGTGTGGAGCCTTACCCAGGCAAGCAAATCCGGAGTTGAATTGCCAGCCATGGAAATCTATGAGTTCTAGGACCGTTTGAGTTGTGCTAGGGCTTTGCATTAAATTGGCGATAATTCATACTAGCAATAACAATAAAAACTCAGGTAATAAACAATGAAGCAGATATTTTGTGTTGTTGTGGTGCTGGGTCTGTTTGGCTATCAGAACGCTGACGCAGAGACACAAAAGATTTGCACTATCAATGGGGATGAGCATGACGGCAAGTATGGCAACAGAGTTTGGCAACTAATCTCTTATATTGGCATTCAGCATTCAGCTAACGAAGCGGGATGCGAAATTGGTGATATTTTAATTTACATCGGCAAGCGAGATATCAATTTTCCTGCACTCTATTGTGATTTCGGCAAATCGATCATCGTAGAACATTTAGATGGTAAGCCAGTACTTCAGTGTGTACTGAAAAGTGTCCATCACAGGCAAAGGTTCAGAGGCAACCCTGGGTAAAGTCCGAGGCGGTTTTATCAATATTGTCTCGAGGCTTTAGTAGCATTTTTATGCCTCATAATTACTGATAAGTCTGGCATTCAGTATTGATACTACAGTCATTTCCAGATCATTTGCTTGCGACTCACTAACATCGATTTTTATCAATACAAAATCAATTTTGAAATGAGTCATGTTGAAATATGACTTAACCTGACCCACTGAAAATTTAATTAAATACCTCTTTTTTGTATCTGCCAAGGTACATAAACATAAACACGGGTGTCTTGCCCTGTGATAGATTGATCCCCTGAGCCACTAGAGACAAGAGATGTAAAAGTTCTGTTTAGTAACCTGACATTCCAATAGACTCACAAATGATTTTGTTTTTATACTTTTAAAGTGATGATTAGGGAGAAAATATTATGTCAGGACTAGAAAAACGGTTGGAGGCGGTCGAAGCTCACTTAGATATCAACCAGACCATTACAAGATACTGCAGGGCATTAGATTGGCTTGACGAGAGCCTATTGCGAACCTGCTATACAGTAAACGCTTTTGTTGACTATGGATTTTATAAGGGCGATGTGGAGGGCTTCTACGCAGCAGTAATGGATGTTGAAAGAGAAACGATGCATAGACAACATTTCCTGTCAAATTTGGCTATTGAGATCGATGGCGACAAAGCTGAGGTAGAGTGCTATGGAATAGCTACATCCACTTATGATGGAGCAAATTTAAACTTTTTTAGCGGGAGGTACCATAACAGCTTCGAAAAGCTCGGCGCAACTTGGTTAATTTCAAGAAGCCTCTACATTCTCGATTATAATTGGGCCGGTGAGGTAAGCGAGATTGGAGGAGCTCTGGATAAATTGCAATCTGGCGTGGGGCTGAATTGTGAATCTAAGCTATATAGGACGCTTCATAAATCCCCTTGAATACATGACTCGGGTGACCGTTTGTGTTTAATTTTGTTGAGGAAGTGCAAAACTGCTCTATCGAAATTATTTTGGAAGGCCGCAATGTTAGAAAATTTACCTCAAGCAGCTTGTGTTCGGTCGGCTCTGGAA
>CAJWMT010000102.1:0-7164 GCA_913044275.1 uncultured Cellvibrionales bacterium | reverse complement strand
CTGCCTCATCCCAAGCATCGTACAAACCATGCCCATGGTGGATTGAGCTGGTTTTAAATAGTTCTTCGCCCTCTGCAAGCAGACTGGCTACGGTTATACTTTCTGACATAAACGGTCCGTATTCGAAGACAGATGGTCTATATTATCTGAAAAATTTAAAGTCGTTAAATACAAGGTGGAAATAAAAAACGTTTTGATAGAAAATAGAGCAGCAGCAGGTTTGAGTAGCTTATAAAAATATTTTCTGGGTATCAAGAGCCCTCTCACGCCAGAAAATCTCAACAATAATTATAAAATTTTTATTAATAAGACAGCTCAGTCAAAGCTCTTTTCCGTTCCGTTATGCGAGAGCTTAAAGGTCCAATTGCCCTTGTAACTTGAAGCAAAAAATTGTACAAAGACGAAAAATTTAAAGGAATCTGTATGAATGTCACTTTAGAAGGCCTTCAAAACACCAGTTATCTTTGGCCGGGCGTCTGCTCTGCAGAAGCAAGCCTAGTTAGAGCAGCGTTGGTTGCGAAAGGATTAGAAACCCCCCTAATAGACAACGGTCTGTCCCCTGACGAAAAGTATAGTCAAATCAAAGCCGCTATGACTGATGTGGTCACAACGTTGGGCTTGGATCTAAATGACGATAGCTTAACGGAAACTCCTCATAGAATTGCAAAGATGTATGTGGACGAGGTGTTTGGAGGTCTTGACTATTGCAACTTCCCTAAGATAACTGCCATCGACAATAAAATGGGCGTGGATGAGATGGTCAAAGTTGACAATATTAGCGTGGTAAGTACTTGCGAACATCACTTCGTCACAATTGATGGTGCTGCGAGAGTCGCCTATCTTCCTGCCGATAAGATTATTGGACTGTCTAAAATTAACAGAATCGTTCGATTTTTCTCTCAAAGACCTCAGGTGCAAGAAAGATTAACTCAGCAGATATTAGTAGCCCTTCAGACATTGCTCGAAACAGAAGATGTAGCCGTTACCATCGATGCGACACACTATTGCGTCAAATCCCGCGGCGTAATGGATACAAATTCGTTGACTCAAACCACCGCACTCGGCGGTCGATTTAAGAATGACCATAGAACCCGATCAGAATTCTTGAGATAGCCGGGAAACAGTTGCCACGCTTAGGCTCGTTTTAGCGAGGCTTACTAAATGAAGAAATCTGGGAACAAATCCTCTTCCCGGAGCTCTGGGTCAACTCGATAAGAGGAAAAGTCGGTTACTCCCTGTTCTCTCAACAAATCTTCATCGACGCAAAAATTACCTGTAAATTCTCTGCTATCTTTAACAAAGATAGCAAGCGCAGCATCAGCCATAATGTCCGCTGTCCTAGAGCGCTTGATCATCGGATCACCCCCGACAATGTTAGCCACAGCAGCCGTCGCAATGGTTGTGCGAGGCCATAGTGCATTGAATGCAATCCCAGATCTCCTGAATTCTTCACTCATCCCTAATACGCACATGCTCATTCCAAACTTGGCCATAGTATAAGCAACGTTATTCTGGAACCAGCGCGACTCCATATTCAAGGGCGGAGCAATATTCAATACGTGAGCGTTAGTGGCTCGCTTAAGATGAGGTATGGCAAGTTTGGAGCACAAGAAAGTGCCTCTGGTGTTGACACTATGCATCAGGTCATATGTCTTCATAGTTACCGAGCTCGTCCCCGACAGGTTAATAGCGCTGGCATTATTGATTAAAATATCTATGCCACCGAAATGGTCAACAGTTTGTTTAATCGCACTTTCAATCTGCTCCTCAAACCGAATATCAACGACTATTGGAAGTGCCTGCCCTCCCAGCTCACAAACTTCTTCCGCTGCAGAATAAATTGTTCCTGGCAATTTGGGATGAGGTTCTGCAGTCTTCGCCACCAGCGTCACATTTGCTCCTTCCCTGGCAGCTCGCTTCGCTATCGCTAAACCTATGCCGCGGCTACCTCCAGTCACAAACACTGTTTTTCCATCTAAACAAGCCATATCAATTCCTTCTGGTAATTTACGCCTTGGGTTATTTTAAATCCAATCATCACGCTTTTTCTTCTAAGTTGGCTTGATAAGGAAAAGTGAAACGATAAACCGTATCAATCACCGAAAAATCCTCTAGAGCCCACCCAAAGTCAGTTTGTGAGGATCCAGCAGCTTTTCCAATTCTCTACGATCAATATCAGTTTCTTCTTCTGCAACATCAAGAACTGCCCTCCCTTGCGTGTACGCCTTTTTTGCGATTTCAGCCGCTTTGAGGTAACCAATTATTGGATTGAGCGCAGTGACAAGAATTGGATTTTGAGAAAGTGCTAACTCTAATTGCTTTTCTTTGACTTTGAAGGTAGCTATGGCCTTATCTGCGAGCAAGACGACTACACCCGAAAGTAATTTGATGCTTTCCAGCAAATTATGAGCTATAACCGGCAGCATGACATTTAATTCAAAATTACCTGACTGACCTGCTACAGTAATTGCTGAGTCATTGCCCATGACTTGAGCCGCGACCATTGCTGCTGATTCGGGTATCACAGGATTTACCTTGCCTGGCATTATAGATGAACCAGGCTGAAGAGCTTCCAACTCAATTTCTCCGAGACCCGCGAGCGGTCCAGAGTTCATCCATCTCAGGTCATTGGATATCTTCATTATAGAGACGGCCAAAGTCTTTAGCTTCCCAGACAAAGCCACGGCAACATCTTGCGTACCAATATGCGTAAAGAAATTTTCTGCGGCACAAAATGTGGTTGACGTGCTGTTACTCAGGAATTCGCAAAATAGCGCAGCAAACCGATGATGTGCATTTATTCCGGTCCCGACGGCTGTGCCACCTTGCGCTAGAGTGATTAAAAGAGGACGCACCGACTCGATGAGCTCGATATTTTGCTTGATTTGAGTCCCCCAACTACGAACACTTTGCCCCATACGCACTGGCATAGCATCCATTAAATGCGTGCGTCCTGTTTTAATATATATGTCAACCGAGTCGGCTTTAGCTTCAATGGCATCTGCCAAGTGCCTCAAGGCCGGAAGTAACTTTTGCTCTAATTCCAGAACGGCGCTGACATGTATCGATGTAGGAATAATATCATTACTACTCTGTCCAAAATTCACATGGTCGTTGGGACTAACTGGCTCCCCTATTCTACTCGACGCGAGTGCAGCCAAAACCTCATTAGCATTCATATTTGAGCTAGTTCCAGATCCGGTCTGAAAGATATCAACAGGAAAATGCGCCATAAAGTTATCTTGCTCGACTAACTCCTTTGCAACTGAAGAGATAGCCCTGCCAATTTCTAGAGGTATAACTTTTAGCTCAACATTTGCCTCAGCAGCAGCGGATTTACATAGAAGTAAAGCGCGGATAAATGCCTCGGGCATCTTAATTCCACTCACCGGAAAGTTATTGATCGCCCGCTGCGTTTGGGCTCCATATAGAGCCTCAGACGGGACTTCGAGTTCACCCATGCTATCAATTTCTATCCGTGTGTTCATAAAAATTCCCTAGTTTTTTAAGACGATGATATTAAAAACTTTTGTATTACCGAAGCAACTTCAGAAGATTGGCTTTCCATGTGCAAGTGGTGTGTGCCAGGCAACGTGACGATAGTGTGGCAACTCATCATACTTGATAACTGAGTGTGCTCGCTATTCTGCGTGAAGAGACTATTCTGAGCGTATACCAATAAAGCGGGCGCAATAATCGCGGTCAAAAAACTGTTGATATGCTCCCTTGTGAATTTAACGCTTGCAGCGGACTTAAGTCTCTGATCGTTGTGCCAATAGAAACCTTTCTCACACTCCCGAACACCTCTCAGTGCAAGTATTTCCGCAGCATCACGCTCTAACGAGAGAAAACCATTGGCCCGAGCATCCACCGCGTCTCCAAAACTATTAAAATAACTAGGGGAAGTCGCGGCAAAACGTTTGTCATCACGAATTGCCTTCGCTATCTGTTTAGCAGAATTGTGAGCTAAAACAGGCATAGGCATGTGTGCATCGATCATCACCAAATTATTTATTCTTTGAGGAAATGTGCCAGCGATTAAGCCAGCAATTACAGCCCCACGCGAATGACCAAAAAGAGCAAAATCTTTCCAGCCCATTTGATCTGCTATTTCAACAACCTCGCCAATCTCTTGCCAAAGCTCATACTCCGCGTCACGAGACCTAAAAGCACTATGCCCATGACCCGCGGAATCAACGGCTATAACGTGAATATCTGACATATATGGCAGCAGCAAGTCAAAACTGGCTGCGTTGTCCAACCAGCCATGCAAAGCCATCACCGGCTTTGAACCAGGCCTTCCCCATTCTTTAGCCGCTAGCTCTAATCCTCGAACATTAAAGGTTTTTTCGCCAATAAATTCAATCAATATAACGTATCCAAATTCGACATCGGTAACAAAAAAATCGACAATCCACAATGAAACATACTAGTAATAAATAAAGTAACATGACAGAAATCACGTGTTAATTTCTCTGGGGTGCTCCAGACTTGAAGAACTCATTCATTCTATGGAGAGGGATAAACGAAGTTCCCCAAAAATCTCCATTTGGCCTAGCCTTTCGAAAGCACAACCTTTGTTTCGAGTTTCGTGCACCTTTATTTCTTGTCTATGTCGGGAGAGTTCTCATCCAGCAAGTCTTGCGTCACAGAAGACTCGGTAAACGAAGGCACGTCTTCATCCCGTTCAGCACTCTCATCAAAATCGGGTCCTTTATTGTCAGCACCCTGCTTATGCACTTTAACGGCTGGCCCGTAGTCTTCGTTTTTATACCCCTCGGAGAAGTCAGCTTCAGGCCAATCATCAAAAGGAAAGCTTTTCTTTTCGCTATTAAAGGTCACAAACATAAGCGTTTGAAAAACCCATTTGCTCAGAGACTGGCCCAATTCGCGTAGCTTTTCATTGTCTGCTCCGGATATCACGACTATACCCATCTGAAGTATCACTAATATCAAAAGCACACTCCTCGCCAAAACAAGTAATACGAGAAATAGTGCCATGTAAGCAATCCGAATCCATGTTTTCCTACTAAGTAACGAGGTTTTAATATCAGTCATTTTGTTTCACCATAAAATCGACATCGGTATTTTGCTCTGCCAGCATCATACTCTGCAGAGATTGCTCTATCGATTGATCGTTGAATAAGGTCTCGTATAGCGCCGAAACAAGCGGCATATAGATTCCCAAGTCATCGGCTTTCCTTTTCACTAGTTTTGTCGTATTGACACCTTCCGCTACCTGACCAACATCATTCATCGATTGAGCCAATGTTTTACCCTGGCCAAGACCCAAGCCTACCTGAAAATTCCTACTAAGAGGAGATGTGCAGGTGACAAATAGATCACCTACACCACTCAAGCCAAGGAAAGTCATAGGATCAGCCCCCAGTTGGAGCCCAAACCTACTCATTTCAGCCAAGCTTCTTGTAAGAACTACACTTTTTGTATTTTGGCCTGCTTCAAGCGCCTCGGCAATGCCTGACACGATGGCATATATATTTTTCAGCGCTCCGGCCAATTCCACTCCAAGCCGATCATAGTTCGCGTATACCCTAAAATAATTTGATGCAAGCAAGTCTTGAAATATATCACAAAGTTCCCGGTCTTCGCTTGCGACCACTGTGGCCGTGATTTCTCTACAAGCGATTTCTTTAGCCAAGTTAGGCCCACTTAAAACTCCTATTCGCGCGCTAGGCAGGGATTGCTCTATAATTTGGCTTGGTAGTAAGAATGCGTCCCCATAAACGCCTTTCGAGGTGCTTATGACAACAACATCAGCAGTAACAAATTCGGTTACGTGACTCACTAGTTCTGTTAAAGAACCGCTTGGAACAGCAAAAACAATAATCCCTGCGTCCCGAACGCACTCGCCAAGATTAGCTGAAATTAACAAATCATCTGATAAGCCGTAGCCGACCAAATATTTCTGGTTGCAGCCAGCTGCCCTAGACAATCGCGCGTTTTCCGAATCCCGCATCCACAATGTAACTGGAAAACCATTACATGCGATCATATTTGCTAGCACCGTACCGAAACTGCCACCGCCTAACACGACCACTTTTTCTTTCATTTACGTCTATTGGTTGTTTTCATAACGCCTTAGTATAGGGTCCACCGATGCAGAAGTCAGCCATTGACACGAAAATCACTAAACTTGCAACTTGGCAGCTGTCCACCGCAACGCATTCTCATTCCCGGCTAATTATTTTTTATCGAACATCATGCGATTTAACTCCTGAACGAACTGCGCAGGATTATCCAACATTCGACCAGCAGACAGCGCGGCTTGGTCGTATAACAAGCCAGCTAGCACTTCAGCCTTGTCTTTATCCTCTTCCTCCGAGAGCTTTTGCACCATAGGATGATTCGCATTCACCTCGAGAATCGGTTTACTGTCAGGTACCGTCTGTCCTGCAGCTTCCATTATCTTGCGCATCTGCTCTCCCATATCATGCTCACCAACTACCAAACAGGCGGGAGAATCTGTGAGTCTTTCAGTACTTCTTACATCCTCAATGCGGTTTTCCAAAAGCACTTTTATACGTGACACAAGATCTTCATCTTTTTTCCCCTCATCACCTTTGCTCTTCTTCTCTTCACTATCGTCTTTTCCAGTGATTTCGCTTAGGTCCAACTCTCCCCTGGCCACATCTTGAAATGAGATCCCGTCGAATTCATTTAAATAACCCATCATCCACTCGTCAATGCGATCAAACATGAGAACCACTTCAACGCCGTGTTTTCGAAACACTTCGAGGTATGGACTATTATTTAGGACAGAGTAACTGTCTCCAGTGAGGTAATAAATCTTGTTTTGACCCTCTTTCTTCCTCTTCATATACTCGGTCAAGCTGACTGTATTTTCTGCTGACCCACTGGTTGAGGTTGAAAATCGCATTAATTTCGCTATTTTTTCCTTATTTGCGTGATCCTCGCTGGGCCCTTCTTTCAAAACACTACCAAACTGACTCCAAAAGCTAGCATATTTTTCGGGATCGGTCTTAGCCATTTTGGCGAGCATATCTAGCACTCTTTTCGTCACCGCAGATCGGATTGAATCCACCATCGGTGTATTCTGGAGGATTTCTCGAGATATATTCAGTGGCAGGTCAGTGCTGTCGACCAACCCCGTAACGAATCGCAGCTACATCGGTAGAAACTGTT
>CAJWMT010000101.1:0-7326 GCA_913044275.1 uncultured Cellvibrionales bacterium | reverse complement strand
GAGCGAGCGAAGTACGGCGCAGTGATGAACCGGCTAGAATATACGGTAGAGAACCTCACAAATATCGCGCAGAACACTGCAGCAGCAAGAAGTCGAATACTTGATACTGATTATGCAAGAGAGACTACTGAGCTTGCTAGAACCCAAATTATTCAACAAGCGTCTACCGCTATGCTATCTCAAGCCAATCAGCAAGGGGCAGCGATTTTGGAATTATTGCGACCGTTTGAATAGTTCGTCAGTTTTTTAAATTTGATCCGACAGAAAAATTACTTTGACCCTAATGCATCGGTGACGAAAAGTAATTGTATTTTGTTCACTTTTCGGTAGCCTAAGGTATCGTTATTGCCGTTTCGAGAAACCACGCATGAATAAACCATCAACTAACCTCGAGAAGAACTTTTTAGGCTTGTCAGATAGGCCAGCCCTTGTTTTAGTGGATATGATAAATGGGTTTACCGATCCAGAGTGCGCGCTAGGCAGCCACTGCCCTGACGTTATTCAAGCAAACGTCGAGCTTTTAAACGCATTTAGGTCAAAGGAACTGCCAATTTTTTTCACCACGGTGGTATATTTCAATGATCATGTAGCAAGTGTATTCCGTAAGAAAGTGCCTGCACTAAACGCGCTTCAACCGAACTCGCATTGGGTCGCTGTGGATAGCGCCCTTGCGAAAAGGGACAGCGAAGTCTTGATTGAGAAGCAATGGGCGAGCGCCTTTTTTCGCACCGACTTAGATCGAAAATTGAGAGAATTAGAGGTCGATTCGCTCGTTGTCACTGGCCTGACGACTAGCGGTTGTGTAAGGGCCAGCGTTGTTGACGGGCTGCAAAACAACTATCAGGTAGTGGTTGCCGAAGAGGCAGTTGGAGACCGTAATCAAGCGGCACACTATGCCAATCTATTTGACATGAATGCAAAGTATGCTGATGTTGTCACAGTAAAGTCCATTAAAGATTCTCTGGGGCAATAAGTGGGGGCGACTCACGCCGCCCCTAATCGGTTATAGACAAACTTAAAATAAGTCCGCATTCATAACTTTGTTCCAAGCTCCAATGAAGTCATTGATAAACTTCGTGTCCGCGCCACTAGAAGCATAAACCTCAGCTAGCGCTCTGAGTTGCGAGTTCGACCCAAAAACTAAATCAGCTCTAGATGCAGCTCTGACTTTTTCTCCAGAAACGCGGTCGATCGCCTCGAAAGAATTACCTGTGCCATTGGGCTTCCAAGCAACAGACATATCAAGCAATGTTCCAAAATAATCGTTGCTGAGAACATTTGGATTACTCGTGAAAACTCCCAATCCATTCGAGCTGATGCCCAGAGAGCGCATACCACCTAACAGTACAGTCATCTCTGGCGCTGTGAGGCCCAACAGATGAGTCTTATCCAACAGCATTTCCTCGGGCGTTCCACCGACATCTGGACCATGATAATTTCTAAATCCGTCAGACACCGGCTCCAGGACAGCAAATGAATCAATATCTGTTTGCTCTTGAGAGGCATCTCCTCTGCCCGCAGTGAAGGGAACATGAACGCCCGATGCCTGCTCAATTCCAACAGCGCCGCCCAGCACAATCACATCTGCCATTGAGGCCCCTGTATCGGAGGAGATAGCCTCATAGATCTCAAGCACTCTCGCGAGCTGCTCGGGCTTGTTAACTGCCCAATCCTTCTGGGGAGCCAAGCGGACTCTCGCGCCGTTGGCACCGCCTCTCATATCTGAACCACGAAATGTTGATGCGCTCGCCCAAGCGGTTTCCACCATTTCTTGAACAGTCAAGGAACTAGCGGCAATTTTGCTTTTGACCGCGGCGATATCATAGTCGCTATTGCCAGCCGGAACAGGATCCTGCCAGATCAAATCTTCGTCGGGGCATTCGGGTCCCATGTATCTAGACCGAGGTCCCATATCCCGATGCAACAATTTGAACCATGCCCGTGCAAATGCGTCAGAAAACTCTTCAGGGTTTTCATGAAAACGCTTCGATATCTCGAGATAAGCAGGATCCTCCTTGAGTGCCATGTCTGCAGTTGTCATCATAGTAGGTACTTTTTTGGACGCATCTGCTGCATCAGGAGCCATATCCTCCTCCGTCTGACCGATAGCATGCCAGACGATCTTTCCCGCTGGAGTTTCAACTTTCTCCCACTCGTAACCCAGGAGCAGATCAAAGTAACCGTTGTCCCATTTTGTCGGGTTTGCGGTCCATGCGCCCTCAAAGCCACTAGTAATGGTATCACTGCCCTTCCCAGAAGCATGGAGACTTTCCCAACCAAAGCCCATATTTTCCAGAGGCGCTCCCTCAGGTTCAGTCTGAACATTTTCTTCTGCACCTGCTCCGTGGCCTTTTCCAAAAGTGTGACCACCCGCGACAAGAGCAACGGTTTCTTCATCGTTCATCGCCATCCGAGCAAAAGTTTCTCTAACATCCTTAGCGCTCTCAAGCGGGTCGGGATTGCCGTCAGGGCCCTGAGGGTTTACATAAATCAAGCCCATTTGAACTGCAGCGAGAGGATTATCTAGAACGCGCTCGCCTTGATAACGTTTGTTATCGAGCCATTCGTTTTCTACTCCCCAATGAATATCCTCTTCTGGACTCCATATGTCGGGACGCCCGCCGCTGAAGCCAAAAGTTTTGCCTCCCATCGATTCGATAGCAACGTTTCCGGCCAAAATCAGCATGTCAGCCCAGCTTATTTGCTCACCATACTTTTGCTTTACGGGCCATAAAAGCCGTCTTGCCTTGTCGAGGTTACCATTATCCGGCCAGCTGTTGAGTGGGGCAAATCTTTGAGCACCAGTGCCACCACCGCCTCGGCCATCGGAAGTACGGTACGTACCCGCCGCATGCCATGTCATACGTATAAAGAAAGGCCCGTAGTGTCCGTAATCTGCGGGCCACCATTCCTGGGAATCAGTCATCAGGTCGTTCAGGTCTTTCTTAAGAGCCGCATAATCGAGTTTCTTAAACTCCTCTCGATAATCAAAATCTGGGTCCATTGGATTTGATTTGTTATCATGCTGGTGAAGAATATTTAAATTGAGTTGGTTTGGCCACCACTCACGATTTGACGTGCCAGTCGCACTGTTAGTGGTCATCGCCCCGTGCATTACGGGACATTTGGCTTCGGTTTCAGCAGTCGTAGCATCACTGGACATATATGGTAACTCCTGTAAAAATTGAAATAAAATAGCTGCTTAGCAAGCGTGCGTCTCGAACTTCCTACGTCAAAGTATGACACCGCGGCTTTATTATTTTTATTACCTACGGGATTTTACATGTACCGTGTTAATTAATAAATTATTTATTTATGAACCATACGTTCGATAAATTCGAATATATGTAACAAATGATTACGATCAAACACATTAATTACACGTTGGCCGCCGCCAAGGCTCTGCACTTCAAAAAAGCAGCAGAAATGTGTTTCGTATCGCCAAGCACTCTCAGTGCTGCCATTGCCGATCTGGAGGCTCAACTGGGAGTGCAAGTCTTTGAACGGGACAATAAGAAAGTACTAATAACGCCAATAGGTGAAAAAGTCCTTGAAAAAGCACGTGCGATCAAGATACAGATGCAAGATTTCGCCGCGCTTGGACAGTCATTGGAAGATCCTATGGCCAACGCCCTGTCGCTTGGGATTATTCCTACCATTGGTCCATTTTTACTTCCATTGGTACTTCCAGTCCTCAAGAAAAAATATCCAAGGCTAGAACTCAATATCACTGAAGACCAATCTCATGCACTCATCGAACAACTGGAAGACGGCGATCTTGAGATGGCCATTCTGGCTCTGCCATTCGATATCAAAGGACTATCCTCTTACAAATTTTGGGAAGAAGATTTTTATTACGTCTCACATAAAAATAATCTGAGCTCAGATATAAAAGAATTTAACGCAAGAAACTTGAACAAATCGCGACTCCTGCTCTTGGATGAGGGGCATTGCTTGAAAGAACATGCTCTCACAGCATGTGAGATAGGGTCCGGCAGTAAAAACCTAGTTAAGGTAACAAACCTAAGCACACTTGTGCAGTTGGTAGCAAGTGATATGGGCAGCACAGTAGTCCCACAGATGGCCGTGGAGTCTCTGGTAGATTCGAACAGTCTTCTTAGCAGGGCTCATCTAAACCAAGAGAGCCCCCATCGTGAAATTGCTTTGGTAACACGTCGCAGCTACCCCGGAGCTGCCACTATAAAACATTTGCTTGATACTTTTATCGAAGAATTGAGCAAAAAGTTTAACCGGAATTGAAAGTAATAACTCTTTTTGATCACTTAGATCGATGACGCGACTAAGAAGGATCCAGGATAACACGCAAGATGTCAAGGCTTTGCCGATCCTCATAATGTCAAAAGCTCGTGTCCGGACATGTTGAACAAACGTAACTAATGATAAAACCAATTGCCCGGTGCAATGCAAAAACTATATATTTGTAAAGGCACTATCTGCGACGGACATCTGTGAATTAATTGCCTTCACAGCTTTAAATCAATTCGCGTTGTGTTAATAACTAAAACCGCATATCCTAATTCACTATTGCGTTAGATTCGTTTCAGCTTTAACCGGTCAGGATAATAAATTTTAATGGTCAACAATCCAAAGTTATTACCTATAAATGCTAAGCATCTAATCAATCCTCATGCTCAAGCCTCTGCGAATGAAAATCTAGGAGATTCAGCGCCTAAATCCAATAGGATTGACACCTCAATAAGAGAGCTAGATCTAAGCCGCCTCAGCCTTTACCCTTTCAAGATAAACCTCGATTGGAATGAAGAGAACGAAATCGACCTTTCTTTCTTTCCTAACCTTACAAAACTCGATTGCTCGAACAATAACTTGAGTAAACTTGATCTGTCCCACACTCCCCGCCTGACGGAACTTTGGTGTCACAATAATAGGCTCCACGAGCTAAACTTGTCTCACACTCCGGAATTGCAACTTCTGCACTGTGGCGGGAATAAGCTTGCTGAGATCGACGTTTCACCCGTTCCTGAATTACTGAGCCTTTTTTGTTACAAAAATAATTTGTCGCAACTTGATCTCTCGCCGGCGGTTAATTTGCGAAAATTGTTCTGTGACTGGAATGAATTGGAGCAGTTGGATTTATCGACCAACCCCGCATTAACCACTGTTTGCTGCTATCACAATAAACTTAGCCAGTTGGACCTTTCACATACCCCTCAGCTAGAAAAACTCAACTGCCGAAATAACTACCTTACTGAGTTGGACATTTCAAAGCTGCCTGAATTAAAGTCCCTTTATGTCAAGAATAATTTTCTAATGGTAGTCGATATTTCACAACATCCAAACCTCGATGATATTGACTTTACTTAAAAACACTGCCTCTTGAACCATCAATTGGTCTATAAGGGTCAAACCGATAGCGCCACCATAACAATTTGCTTGCAAATCGAACCGATTCAGCCAAAAAATTTCTCGCTTGGATGGTCAAGCCGGCATTATAATGTCCCTGTGAAGGGCTTTTATTTCCGAAAGGTTCAAAAGGAGTAGCTAGATGACTGCATTCAGAACAGACAGTGGCAACATAGAATTGCTCCCTTACAAAGATAAGAAGCGTTACCTCTGGACTTTCTCACTCCTCCTCCCAATAATGCCGCTTACAGGACTATTTCTATTCAATAGAACACAATTGGAGTGGTCCTTGTATCTCCCTTTGCTAATCAGCTATGGGGTAATACCTCTTGCAGACTGGTTAATTGGCACAGACGAAACTAATCCACCCGAGGAGATTATGCCTCAACTTGAGTCGGACCCCTATTACCGATGGTTAACATATTTAACCGTACCCCTGCATTTCATCGTGCTCACTATCATGTGCCATTTTATTTCCACGCATAATCTAGACTGGCCATCCATAATAGTCACTGCAATTGTTGCCGGGGGGTATAGCGGACTTGGCATTAACACGGCGCATGAACTGGGCCACAAAAAGACCAAGCATGAACAATTCTTGGCAAAAATAACCTTAGCCGTACCGGGGTATGGACATTTTTGTGTTGAGCACAATCGTGGTCATCATGTGTTAGTTGCAACTCCAGAGGACCCAGCGAGCTCGCGGATGGGAGAGTCAATATACTCGTTCGCGCTTCGCGAGATACCTGAAACCTGCGCCAGAGCATGGAGCCTCGAAAAAGCTCGCCTCGCAACACGAGGCAGAAGCACATGGTCTTCAGAAAATGCAATTCTACAATCTTATGCGATAACTTTTATATTCCAAGGCAGTCTGTTACTGGCATTTGGCTGGATAATGCTGCCATTTTTAGCAATTCATAATGGGTGGGCGTGGTTTCAACTTACCTCAGCAAACTATATCGAGCACTATGGTTTGCTCCGCAAGAAAGATGAAAATGGCCGTTACGAACGATGTCAACCACATCACTCATGGAACTCAAATCATATCATTGGAAACCTCGTGACTTTTCATTTAGAAAGACACTCTGACCATCACGCCAACCCAACAAGGCGATATCAGAGTCTCCGGACCTTCTCCGATTTACCTCAACTTCCAAGTGGATATGGAGGAATGTATATACTAGCTTACATTCCATGGCTCTGGTTTCGGATAATGGATCAAAGACTTCTTGCCCTACCCCATGTTAATGGTGATTTATCAAAGATAAATCTGGATCCTAAAAATCGGACTCGAATAATTGAAAAATATAGTCATAACTAGTAAGACTAAGATTATAAAATCATAACAAGCAATGAATCGCTATAAGCATAAGATAGATATATCACGGCCTTACCATATCTGCAGAAATAGACACATAGTTCTATTAGAATCAATGACTTTCCGTCGTTAATTAAAATCTTTTGGAACTACTGTATTGATCTAGTAGCCATGGAATTATAAGACAAAATGTTGAAACTGCGTCGCCAAATGAAATGAACATAGACGGTCTGGTCTAAGTAGACGAGATGTTATTATTGACTCATGAGAACACTGTTAATTATTAACGAATGAGTTTTAAGGCAGCTTATAAATTTTTTCCACAGCACTTTTTAAATTTTCGACCGTTACCACAGACACAGGGATCGTTGCGACCAATTTTTGGAGCATCTCTTGTAATTGGTGTTTTCGGAGGACAACAACTGGTATCCTCGCAACCAGATTTGTCGCCTTCCATTGATGGGTAAGCTGAAAAAGCACGGTTAGGTATTTGCATGTTTAGGGAGTCCTATGGCTCTCAAAGCGGCAGTATTCTGCTTGAACAAAACAAAAAAATCATACATAAGAGTATGTGGCGGAGAGAGAGGGATTCGAACCCTCGATACGCGATTAACGTATACTCCCTT
>CAJWMT010000100.1:0-7519 GCA_913044275.1 uncultured Cellvibrionales bacterium | reverse complement strand
TCAACACGTTATATCACCCCCGCTAATGATCGATAATTTTAGGTAATTAGTGGACATAACAACCGAAAGTTGTTGGATTTTGTAAGTCTTAATTTTTGACCTAAAATAGGCCGTATAAAAACAATGGATGAACTACAAGAAAAATTCCGCAAGCTCGTCATCTTCGTGCTCTATGCATTTGCCGGCGTTTGGATCTCGATCGTCATTCAAGAGGTGATTCACACCAAGGGATATTTCCCAACGGTCGGTTTCGTTATCATCCTTTTTATATTTTGTTTGTGCTTGATTCCTCACTACTTCATTAATAAACAATTAAAAAAGAAGGAAGTCGAGGAAGACGACAGCGCCAACGACTAACGCGATTCCTTCTTTTTTCATAATTCCACTTTTGCTTGGTAAAAATTATGAATTTGGTACATGACTTAAACATCACTCAAAAAATATTTTTATTTATTTTAATTGCCAACTCCTTTACAGGGATTCCAATATTTAACAAACTGGAACTGGCTGATTACAGTCCTGTCAGATGGGGTTTTGAAATTTCTGAGTTTTTTTTGAACCTAGCTACACCGGTTTTTGGTGGGGGAGTAAATATTGTTTTGTTGATAGATATGTTTTTATTTAAAGATGAGGTCGAGGAACAGGACATAATCATCTAGCGTAGTTTTCGACCGCATATTCAATTTGACGTTTTAACCTCACTCTCTAGTCCTTATAATTACTGTCTTGAGCATAAACGGACCGGCACAACCTGATGATGAACGGCACTTTTAAGGAACGTCTCAACAAAGTCTGTGATCTTCACCCTGAAATTCCTGCAGTTGGCGAGGGACGCCAAACAGTCATCGCAAAAAAGATGGGTGTAAGTCAGGAGGCGGTTCGAAAATGGCTAGCAGGAATATCTGAACCGCGCAGCAAAAAGATGCAGGAATTGGCAGACATGCTTGACGTCAGTTTTATCTTCTTAGCTACCGGTCACATTCAAGATCCAGATCGCGTGTTTATGCTCGATGAAACTAATGAGTTCATTAATGCAGTGATTGAAAAAGACAGTCAGAAAAATTCGACAGTCGAAGTTGAGTGCGCGGGCATAAAAGCCGAGTTGGGCGACAGCGCCTCTTTGGATGACAATATGCATATCCAACTTATAAGGGGCGACAAAGATTTCGATGCCTTGCGCATGGATATATTGGATGGTGGCACGCATGCTTATTTAAGCATGCTTCGCGATAAAAAATTTCATGTGGGTTGGAATAAAAAACGGAAATGTTACACAGCTATTCGAGAGGGAGGAGCTTATTATTTTACTGTCTCGAGTTGCAGACTGGTTGTCAGGCCCAGAAAAGAAGGCAAAGAGACCCCTCATAATCGGAAAGCTAAAATGGCTGCGGGCGTGCCTTTTAATCGTCCGTTCGCGGAAGATGTGCGCTCAGTTCTTGCCATCAAACAAATAGGTTATGTCAGTTCTATTGCCTGGGATTTTGTAGATGTCACCGGATTGCAAGGCAAGCACGACGTTATCAAAGAATATGAAGCCGGCCTTTACTCAATCAACGACACTGAATATAAACATGAAATTGCTTGATCACGACAAGGAGTCCACAGATTAATAAGACTTATTACACATCCAAATAGATAACTCATGTTATTGCTATGGCAAATATCAAAGTACTGGCTAACAGCATCCACATCGGTCCCTTGGCCGAGCCAACCTGTCGATTAAAAAAGCGACGAGTTGCCGATCGAGAAGTTGTCGAACAATACTTCAACCTTCAAAGAGCTGGAGATTTAAGGGAGCAAGTGAATGCCTAGGAGCAACGACGAGTCAATGATGAATCCCGAATTTTTCAACAAAGAGGACAAAGACAATCTTCCAGGCTCGCTTGGGATCAAAGTGTTGGAGGTGGGAAAGGGCCGGCTAATTGCCAAGCTAGATGTCACTCGAAAACATATGGCGATAAATGGCTACTTGCATGCTGGAAGCGTGATATCGCTGGCAGACAGCAGTGCTGGATACGGTTGCATGGCAAACCTGCCGGAGGACGCCACCGGTTTCACCACTATCGAGCTTAAATCCAACCTGTTCGGAACCGCAACCAAAGGCAGCGTGCGCTGTGTCGCGTCATGCATCCATTCGGGTCGCACAACACAGATTTGGGAGTGTGAGGTGATCTCCGAGGACTCGAAAAAGAAACTGGCGAAGTTTAGTTGCACGCAACTCATCTTGTACCGTTGATGCTAGTATAAGCTGCTTAATTCATCACCGTGGAATTGTTTTGAGAGTAAAATTGACTTATGAAAGAAGTAACGATTTATACGACTCGATTATGCCCATTTTGCTATCAAGCAAAGGGTTTGTTGAAAGAGCTCAACGTTTCATTTAATGAAATCTCTATCGATTTTAATCCACAACTTAGGGAAGAAATGGTTACCAAGGCTGGAAAAACATCAGTTCCTCAAATTTGGATTGGAGATTCGCATATAGGTGGATGCGACGATCTTTACGCACTGCATTATGCAGGAACTTTGTCTGAAACTTTGAATTGAGCTGGAAGGCCGAATAGTCCAGCATCTGCCGGTTAACGAATTTGTAGCCTTTCTTTTCTTCGACTGTCGCGTTCACCAAAATTCAATCCCAGAGTGCGTCGTCTACAAAATCGTGCTGAATTTCTCCGCTAATGACGAGTTTCTCGATTCTGTTAATTGCGGTCATCAATGGCTCCCTCCAGCGTTTTTGGTTTTCATTGCTTGGTATTCTCGTGACATCTTCACTGATGCATTTTTTGAGTTGACCCAGCGCAACAATCAGATCTCGATGTGTTGCGGTAATTGCGCACTTCTCATATTTTTTATCCATCCGCAAAAACTTTTTAAATCGATCATTATTAGTGCGCCGTATTAAACATAATGGCCAGATCCTGTGCATGGGTTGAACGAGCTCTTACCGGAATTGCTTTGCACTCATGCACAGGCACCACTTGCTGCTCATAAACATTACGCTTCTATACGTCCTGAATCATCAGGCCCGTTAGTAACGCTCTACTTCTAGATCCTGCAACTACCCTCTGTCTTTCCATGTTTGAGATCCCAACGGCAGCCGTGCGTTATAACGTTGCACTGGCAGGCCCATACAAAGTTATCTCCAAGCACTTCCTTTATTAAGTCGAGACATTGAATACGGCCATACTAAAAATGGTCAGGTTTGCTTAGCATTGGGTCATTAGACGTTTCGCTTACTTCAACTAAAGACACTGATTCTCTTCCTTTTTTATTTCGTTATAGTCCATTCTTCGCAATAGGCGAGTATTCAGCGCACAAGTATGAAGGGGTGATTTATTAAACTGAGGTGGAAATGATACCGAATGTCCACAAACCAAGAGAATGCGAAGTATTAACTGCGAAATAAATGCGAGAGGATTGTTCTTGCCTTGATTAATTTGGCTGGCGTGCTCCACTGCATCTTGAAAACGTAGTGTTAACCCAAGCTATTCTCAACGAGGATTACACCCCAGAAGTATTTTTCAGTCCTTAGAAAATGAGGGGGGCTATCACCAAATTGCTCGATGGTAAGCTCCGAGAATTGAAGAGCTAAATTTAGATCGCCTTGCGCAGATTACCAGTCATATTGAACATTCAAGCTAATTTGGCGTCCCGATGCCGGCGTGCCAGGAAACTGTTGGAAATCTTCATCAGTCAGATTGTCCGCGGAGCAAGAAACTCTCAAACCATCATCACCTTTCGCGGCCCAAGTTAGTGAAGCCGAAGCAAGGAAGGACTCTTCTGAGCTTGTCCGTAACGGATTTTTTTCTTGTAATCGATATTCATTGTCTAACCGCAGTTCGATTTGATCAGTGAAATGATAATGCAAAGCAACAGTCATGCGATGCCGAGCAAAATTTAATGCATAAAAACTTGCATCCATCTGGGTCTGACCGTAATTTGAGTTTTTATCCAAAAAGGTGTATCCGGCAGTAATGTTTAGGTCACTCCAGGAGTCTCTAGCCAATAGCGTTACACCTATAACATCAATGTTGACATCATTAGCTTGTCGGGAAAACGGTGCGCCGCTGAAGTAAGTCCAGTCTACCAAGTCGCGGTCACGGCGATAGAAAATAGATAAATCCGTCGTCCTGTTACCTGAGTTTATGCCAAGGGTTATGGATGCCTGATCTGCTCGTTCACGACCGAGCGATGCATTTCCGCCAAACAATCCGGCAGGTCGCGAATTTAGTGCAGTATAGCCGGGAAGCTGGGATTTTCCAGCATACTCAAACTTAAAATAACGGGAACCGGTCTTAAACGGATAAAGAAATTCTAGGCCAAGCATGGGAGAAACCGCGTCATTGTCACGGTTCGATATATCGACGGACGCGCCCGCAGTGAGGATCACTTTGCTTGTTTTTGAATCCGCAATAATAATTGATGGGGTGAGACTAAGGCTGAGATAATCGCGGGAATCAAATCGTCCCTCAGTCAGATCGGTCGAACGAATCAATTCGTCTGACATCAATTGCAGAGCATAATTCCAATCCCAATTTCTGCGATAAAATGCGCCATGTATACCAATGCCATAGATACGCGTTTTGTGATCAAATGCACCAGGAGCACCAGATTCTTTGGTCGTCCTATCAAAATCATAGTCGTCGTCTAGCTGCCGAAAATAACCACCAACCTCGAGCCATGCATTATCCGTCTGCACTCGGTGAGTCGCAAGAACAAGCATTGTCTGAGTATGATCCGTCTCAGCCAGCGTCCCAAATCCAGTGTATGCCCCGGGCCAACCAAAGAACTTATCCTGATAGGCGAAAATAATATCGGTCTGTGTATCCTCCGTTGCTCTTTGAAGTTGCAGATTATAGCGCTCGAAAGCATGATCTCCATTCGCAACACTTCCGTCTCCCTCAGAATATGCAGCTGACCCCTGTATGGCCAAATGCCGTCCCTCGATTTCTGAGCGTAAGAGGGCAGCACGCAGGGACTCATTATGCAGATTATCGCTTCCAACGCCGGCTCTCAGAGAACCACCAGCTTCAATTTTCGGAATTGCATAGGCGACGGTGGCAATGCTCGAATTAAAACCGCCAATAGCATTGCTGATGCCGGTTTGTACTGCGGGTGCCGATAATAAAGACGGGTCCACCGGGAGGTCCACCGCATAGTGACCTGTCTGAGGATCGACTATCGTCACTGGACCAATTTTGAAACCAGTGTTTTCAAATAAGCCGCCTTGGACCGTGACGTCAGCCTGACCTTCCGCCAAGCCTCTAATTTGGACTTCAATCGAAGGGTCAAATCGCAGCATGGTAACTGGTGCAGCATAAGTCCCAGCCGGAGTCTCTAGTGCGACTCTTTTCGCAAGGACCTCTATTTCTTCGATCCAGTCTGCTTCAGTTTCTCCATTCTCGTCTCTAGCTAAAGCTGATATAGTGATTGCACAAAAAGCGATGAACGAAAAACTATTTATTGATAATTTCATTTTTTGTTACTCTTCAACTTACTAACTCGGGCCTTAAGCATGCATAGACGCGGTTGAATATTACAATCTGGACAAGCAATTCGAAATGGCTCAGACATGCATCTATGATGCATCAACTATACCGGTTTTTTTTCAAATGACCATTGGTACTGGGTGATTTGATACCAACCACAAATATCACTTTAAAAAATGTCCCATTGTTTGAAGTTCAGAAGCATGTGATTTTCTTACCATAGTTTCGGCGGCGGGAACTGTACTTAGACTGTAAGCTATTACTTAACATATCTTTAATGGGTTTAGAAAACTGCTTTTGTTACATCGTTTGTCACATCAAATTACTTACACGGCATAAACGATAATATCCCAGAAACATATATAACTAAAAATAAAGATAAGGACGTAATCTAATTTATCGCTGTTTCCGCGACTTTACTTAACGCCTCTTCTAGTTACAGTAAATACCCGCCCCGCGAATTGACTTCTCGCGTAATATGTTCATTTGCATCAGAGAGCAGTGAGCAGGCATGAGGGATATCTGCCAGCATCGTTGCGGCAAGCTTTAGTTTGAAAGATCCTATACGTGTGCACTGGCACTGCACAGCCCAGCGCCTGATGCTAAGAGCATTGCCTTTGTTTCTATGGAGGCCGAGGTTTATAAGTGGCCAATGAAGTTAGCTGCTGATATTGCAGTAAAGGCACTGTTGACGAGTACGTTTGAATTGCAAACAATTTAACCGAGCAAACGTAACCACTCATTAGTGTGCAATTTTAGTCATCGTTTTGACCGTTTCAAACAAAAACTGTAGTCTGTTCATGTTCTTAAACGACAGGGCTTAAAACCATTATGCCTACACAATTCCGTCTCCTGTTAGCTGCCCCATTACTGCTTTTGCTCTCTACGATAGACGTCAAAGAAAAATCTCTAATGAGTTCGACATATGAGCTGGTTTGTTTTGACTTGGATGTTGCCTTGGCAATCAATGAACTTGAGAAAAAAATAACTTACTGGACGGTAGAAGTAGTTCAAAACCCAGGCAGCATAAATACAGCCAAAACTAGAAAAAAAATTAAAAGTCTCAAAGGACAGGTTAAATGTTTAAGTGAAGTTGGACACTTGAAGCAACTTAAATTTCTCTTTGAGGGTGATGCTCTAACAAAAGATCAATCAGTCGCCGCTTATCAAGAGCGTTCTGAATGTTTTAGAGAGATTGATTACGCTCGGGAAGAAAGCATGAAAACGACGATTTCCCAGATTTATTTCGGCGGGGTATTTAAAGTTGACCGGAAAAATCTCGTCGGTACAGACAATGAGGGAATTAAATACCAATGCGAATTAAACGACGTCTCCGCTAAATATGCGCTTTAACGTCTGATGAAAATCCACGATTTGACCTTATTTGATGTAAAAGCGCATTATGAAACAGAACCAATTGCCGCAACCAAAAAATGCATTTGGTCCCGCCTATTCTGATACGGAAGAATTTGCGAATGCTCTTTCTCATGGTTTGGGTTTCATTATCTCGGTCATCGCATTGAATTATGTGATCACCTCAGCGCCGATTGATTCCAGTGTTCAGTAGAGCACAGGCATACTCATTTATGGTGTTACCTTAGCACTGACGTTTTTAATATCTACTTCTTATCATGCGCTTAAACAACCGGTCATTAAAGGTACTTCAAAACGCTTTGATCATGCCTCCATCTTCTTGTTAATTGCTGGAACATACACCCCTATGTTTACCATTTCTATTAACACAGCTGCCGCAACTTCACTTCTTACCATTATTTGGTCTTTCGCCGCCGCTGGTATTATATTCAAAGCCTTCTCTGCGGGACGTTTTCAATGGTTTTTTATAAGAGGTTATCTGGCAATCGGCTGGATATCATTGTTCGTTATCCATGACCTTTTCCGTGTTTCAGCAACAACGGCATTTACATTGTTGATACTCGGAGGAGTAGCCTACAGTATCGGTGTAGTTTTTTATGTCAACAAGGCGCTCGCATATAACCATGCCATATGGCATTGCTTCGTTTTGATCGGAG
>CAJWMT010000099.1:0-7538 GCA_913044275.1 uncultured Cellvibrionales bacterium | reverse complement strand
TGTCCCGATCGGCTTTAAGCGCTTTTTGTTGAGTCTGGAGCGTCAGATAGGTGTCATCAAATCCTATTAAATCTGGAGCTGAGAATTCAATAAATTCATTTATACCTGATCGAGTGTTTATTGCGCAGCGCCCCAAACCAATCGTTCTTCCAAGCTTCTTGTCATAAGCTTGAAATTTTTCAGCTGGATCGGAATATGCTCCTTCCTTTGGTTTTGAAAATTCAGAATACTTGTCGACTACCCAGGATTGCAACGAGCAGCCCTGCAGAAGCGTAAAAATAACGAGTAGTTGTAGCACTCTAGCTAGAGAAATCGGTTTGCATAAATTGTCGAGAAAACACATTAGGTGAGTTTCCATTAAAAGTTTATAGAATGGTCTCAAACTAACCTTGACTATGCAAATTTTCATTACGGTCGTCGGGAAGCGATTTGGAACTTTATTTCGCTCCAACCACATCAGCCATACGGTCTCGATAATCCCAGCAGTAGTATCGAGTGGGTGTTATCGTGATCAATCGTTCTTCCTCTTTTCGAGACAGCAACCAACTCGCCAAAGACGATTGTGTCCCGCCACAGTACCGATCAATCAATTTAGCGAGAGCATCCGACGCGCCCTTCTTTGATAGGTTCGCAATGCCCTGTCCCCGCACACCGTAGTAAGGCGGCTCGTTAGGGGAAACCTCAAAACCTACACAGTTATTTTTCAAAAGAATTTTCGTTAGTGCAGATTTCTTCTGGGACACGCAATAAAACTTAGCGTCCGCATAGAAGTACCAGAGAGACAACACACGGGGGAACCCGTCTGTCGCAACAGACGCTAATCTTATTGGAAAATATTGGGACCGTAAAAATCCTGCCAATTCTCCCTCATTCCATGGACCTTTTATCGGTATTGTCAAACGTCCACTCCTAATGCCAATCAAGCCAATACCATAGGCATTATACGTAAGAGATTTTATCAAGGATATATAGTTGTCAAATGAGTATTAAAATAGATCACTGGGAGTGACAACCGACCTGGTTGTCTTTAGAAACACGAAGATACTCTACTCTAGAAATGCGACTATAACTGCTTAGAACCCTCCATCTTCAACAAATGATGAACCGTAGTTGGCCTTTGATTTGCTTGCGAGACCATTGCGATAGCTGCCTGACCCATTATGGTTTTACTGGCTAAAGTTGTCGTGTCGGAGGCATAATCGGCATCAACTATCCTTCCTCGAGCGGCCTCAAAACTAAGCGATCCTGTCATCAGAGTCTCCAGTGACTGATTCAATAGTCCCACATCGACTCCGAATTTAGCCTGTGCATTTGTAATATAGGTAACAGCTGCATCTGTCTTTGCTAGAGCCTCACTCGGATTAGAGATAATATCCAATCCATCAAGATTTAGCGCTTCTAAAGTCAATGAGGATATAGACACGTCGAAGGTTTGTCCCGCTAATGTGCCCACCTGTATATGCATGCTTGAGCTAGATCCGTCAAGCAGATTAATATTGTTATACTGTGTATCATGGGCGATGCTCTGGATAGCTTTAAGCATCTCATCTACTTCGTTCTGCATCATTGCTTTTTGAGCAGGAGTGGTCGAATCACTAATCCCCTGAAGCGTCAATTCTCGAGCCCTTTGGACCATGTTCCCCATCTCGGTAGCCGCAGATGCAGCGGTCTCTAGCATAGAAATACCATTATGCGTATTTCTCAAAGCTTGCTGCATGCTCTGCAGGTTAGTGGTCATTTTTGAGGAAATTGTCCATCCCGCCGCATCATCGGTTGCCGAGTTAATTTTTATACCAGTGGACAACCTATGCATCGCTTCATGAGTAAATCGCTCATTCTTTACCACTGATAAACCAGCTGCCTGCGCTGCCATATTGGTATTAATTTTCATCTCAAAACTCCTTCATACTCTGTAGTTTTGCCACCGTTAGATTAGTCTTCGTCACGTTGCAATCAAAGTTTAGCCATGTGGCAAATTTTTGCCGGAAATAATATCGAAGTTTAAAGTATGTGAACTGAGACAAAGGATAGTCATTACCCTTGATATCTAAAATCTGGGTAGATCAGTGGATAAGAATAATTCCATGCAAAGCTAAAAAACTTGGGTTAAGTCATAACTATAAGCGTATCGACACTTGGAAGTTCTTCTTACCTCTTAGCTTAAGCCAAAGTGGCATTAATCTTCCTAATGGTTCATCTGTCACAGTTGCAATTGCATCCATAAAATTGTTCGAATTAGAAAAATATCAGTAACGAAATATTCTGGACAAAAATATTTGTATTTTATTGCAACTTATCGCTAAAGATTCATGAAGTTAGATCGATTATATTGATATAGGGCAAAAATTTTTACGTATGTCGTACTGTATTAAAAAACACTTGGATTATTGCTGGAATTGGAACAAGATTTCGGATTAAAAGACGACTGGGTCTGATCTTCTCAACCTTGAGTGATTTACATGACAACGATAAGGGCATTCAGCGAACTACGAAACATGAATGATCGTTTCGAAAAGATGCTGAGTGAGGCCACACAGGCCGGATTCTTTATCGAAAGCATGGTAGCCACAGATTTTTCTGCCTTTCTTCGACTAAACTTCGAAGAAAATCTATCCATGAGCCTTCGAGTTTACATCCGCGAAAACCATAAAGACGCCATCTACCTGACGTACTGGGATCATCAACTTAGAGAAATTACAACCATGGATACAGAAATTGGGTGGCTAAGCGTTCACGTAGATGCTATCAAGGTTTTCATGCTTAAACATAAGCGAAGGGCCTAGCGGAAGCTCTCTGAGGCCAGTGGGGCGATCAAGTCATCCCTGCAAACGACGAGGCCTTGTTGCATCGAACACATACTAACTCTCTTGCAGGGTACGAAAGATTGTCTGTTGCACAAAAGTGACACACCCAACTGATCTTCGCTTCAGAAGCTTGGGTAACAGAGCCATCCTCTTCGTATACAGGTGCGGACACCCCCTCGATCAAACCAAGGCCATCATCACGAAGTCCGTCTGCGGAGACGCTGGCGCCATTACTTGATTTTGTATGGTAAGAAGAAAGCTTTTTGGTTTCTGTACTCTTCTGTTGATCAACGCTATCTTGGTCAGACTCAACCGGCTCCAAATCGGAAGATGGGATATCATCATACGATCGAGCAGTTGGGTAAAGCCGGCTAGCTTTTTTGGATAACTCATGATAATCGTGGGCATAGCTTTTAGATGCAAAATGCCAATAAATAAATGGCGGTATAGCAGCAAGGAACCATTTTATCGCACTATTATCCCTAAAATATTCGTCCATCTCGGGAAAAAGGATAAAGGCAACCAAACCAAGGAAGATCGTTACGTAAAAACTTGGCTTATCTAACCAGATACCCTCAGTTTCAATGTACTGCTCACGTGTCTTTTTCTGCTTCTCATTATGATCCTCAAGAATTCTTTTTTGCTTACGTTTGTCCTGCTCACGCTCAATCTCTTCTTCATCTTTAAAATAGACTTCCTCACTTATAATATGAGCGGCCTCCCGAATAACGAAAATCGCTTTGGCAACAGGGCATTCAAAGAAATCACGCTCTGTATTCAAGCGATGTTCCTTCAAAGACTCATGAACCTGCTTTTCTATTTCTTCATAGTTATCAACGAGCGCTCTATAGGCAAGTCTGAAAGGCGCAGGAACACCAGCCGAATAAAGGTCTCTGACATGTTGGCGAAGATCATTAGTCCGGCCGATCTTAATCACACCGGGTCTAAGATCTTCGTTCCACATGACATAAAGCAAACCTTCCATTTTCACCTACCAATGCAATGAATTAAGTGAACCCAGCAATGCCAATATGAGCCAAAAAACGAGAGGATCACCACTTTTCATTGGCTGTTATAAGCTGCGTCTGCATAGTGTATAACGCCAGAGTGCAAAAATATATCTGCCCAAATACTCAACTAATCTAGATCAAAAACGGATCACGATCAAAATGATCGTCTGGAAAATTAAATCCGAAGCGAAAGTGGTTAATGAATTACTAAACAATGATTTTAGTGAATAGTTCGCTATACTTCTTAAACCGACAAAGCTTGTATACATGAATAAAGGGAGAAGAAACTATGCGTATCGAAGTAGCAAAAAGTAATCAAGATGGTAATTTAATGGCAGGACCAGGTGATGTTTACGCACCAGAAATTTCATCAGCAGGTAATGAGTTCGCATCTGCCATATACAGGCACAGCCGTTTACCGCTTAGAACCTTTGAAGCGGCGCGCATGGCAACAGCAGTAATAAATGGTTGCCTAATTTGTAAGAACTGGCGAGCACATCGAGATGTTCCGAAACTCGGGATAGAAACAGGCGTCATTGATAATGGAGAGATTCCAGATGAAGACTTTTACCAAGCACTGCTCAATAACGAGCTCTCTGCACTAAATATAAAGGAACGGCTTGCTGTTGAGTTTGCTCGTCTAATGGGCACAGCCCCTCAAGAGCTATCCGCTAATGATGATTTCTGGGACGAATTAAAATCATCGTTCACAGATGCAGAAATTACAGATCTTACCTATAGCGTGGCAGGTTGGATGGGAATGGGGCGCGCCTTTCATGTGCTTGGTATGGACCAGAATTGTTCTATCTAGGATTTTAAATCAATTGATCTTTCTAACGGATTTTTAGGAAAACAGTCGAGTTTCTGCAGCAATATATATTTAATCTAAAAAAAGTATTATATATATTAGTAATATATATGATTAATTTTAAGTTGATTATCATATAAATTTTCAAAAGTGGCAGACAATTGCCACCACTCAAGCCCATTTGCATAATGCCGACCTCACGGTCGATGAAGACCTGTTTATTGGAGAACTTCGTTAGTGAAGATTAACAGCAACATTGGGTCCCTTACCGCAGCAAATTCCCTCGGGAGGAATGAGAGAGCTATGAATCAGGCAATGACCAGACTATCGACCGGTGTCCGCATCAACTCCGCAAGAGATGATGCCGCCGGTCTCGCTATTACATCGAAAATGACGTCACAGATTAATGGGCTGAAACAGGCTGTAAGGAATGCTAACGACGCAATATCAATGGTCCAGATAGTTGAAGGCGCCACTCAAGAGATAGCCAACATGCTGCAGCGCATGCGTGAACTCGCACTTCAATCCATCAGTGATTCTAACACCGATTCGGATCGCAAATCCCTAGATGATGAGTTCCAGGAGCTCGCTGAAGAGATTGGCAGGATCTCGGACAACACCCAATGGAATGGTACTAATTTATTAGATGGCCATTCATTTATTGGAGGCGCAAACTTTCAAGTTGGCAGTAATGCAGACCAGATCATCAAGATGTCTTTTGGTGATTTCTCTCATAACAATCGAGCAGGCGTATTTGGCGAAGCGCTCAGCGCATTGAATATAAAAGGTCTGGGGGAGAATCCTGACTGGACAGTCAAAGGTGCTCCTTTCGGGGGATTGGATGCCGATGACGATTTTAGAATCGGGGTTCCAACCGCTGATGGTAATTCGATCGCGATTTATGGGTATGATCGAACGTCATCCGGGAGAGGACCGGTCCAAGTATATGACTGGGACGGAACTACTTGGAATAAACGCGGTGCTGATCTTTCGCCCGCGGGCCCAGATGATTACTCATCTACTATCGTAGGCGCATCACTCAGCGATGACGGAGAAACCATTGCGATTGCTGACAGTTTGATGGATACCACCAATGGTGCCGATTCAGGACGAGTGCGAATCCTAGACTGGAACGGCACCGACTGGGAACTGCGAGGCATAATCGATGGTGAGAACGAAAACGACAAAATGGTGCAGTTTGGAATGAGTGCCAATGGCAACAGCGTTATTTCCAACTCTAGAGGCAATGATGAGGTAGCCAATGACTCAGGTCAGGTGAGAATCTTCGACTGGGATGGGACACAATTTGTTCAGCGAGGCAATTCTTTCAACGGCGCAGCTGCGAATGATGTAATCACTGGCCGCATAAGCATGGATGGAAACTCTGTTGCTATCGCCTCAGGAGCAGGGCTCAAATCAGGTGCTATAGACGCACCGGCAACCAAGGGCACTGTCAAAATATACGATTGGAATGGCGCAGCTTGGAGCCAAAGAGGAGCGGCGATTGAGGGCGTTGGCAGCACCGACGGCGCAACAATTTCTGGCTATGACAGTGGAATGAATACCATATCTGTTAGTTATACAGGCCATGATGCCGACGGCGATAGCTCTAATGGCACTGACGGAATGCTAAAAGTCTTTGACTGGGACGGCTCTAACTGGGTGCAGCGGGGGGACTCGTTTACTAATAGCAATGGAGATTCTATCAGAGGCACCCTTAGCAGTGACGGAAATAGTTTGGTCACAAGCTCGATGTTTGCAGATCCCGCAGGAGTGTTGATGGCCGGCCAAGCGCAGGTGTTTGACTGGGACGGATCAAACTGGGTTCAGAGAGGCAGTACCTTGACAGGCAGCGGAGCCGTCGATATGTTTGGTGTGATCACGATTCCAAGTTCTTTGGCCACTACCCTGTCCGTCAAAGCACTGGACTTCAACGGGGCGACCGGTGGCAGAACCGAAGTCTATCAGTACCCACTCGACACAAATCGCGTGATAAAGATCCTGGATGGAGCGCTTAACGGCGTCAATAGCGAGCGAGCCAAATATGGTGCGGTCATGAACCGGCTAGAACATACGGTAGAGAACCTCACAAACATCGCGCAGAATGCCGCAGCAGCCAGAAGTCGAATACTTGATACTGATTATGCTCGAGAGACCACTGAGCTCGCTAGAACCCAAATTATTCAACAAGCATCTACTGCGATGCTATCCCAAGCCAATCAGCAAGGGGCTGCGATCTTAGAATTATTGCGACCATTTAAATAGTTCGGCGATCCTCTATACTTGATCCGGTAGAGAAATTATTTTGACCCTGACGCATCGGGGACGAAAAGTAATTGTATTTTGCCAACTTTTCGGTAGCCTTGGGGATTATTGACACCCCTCTGAGAAACTACGTATGAATAAACCATCCACTAATCTCGAGAGGAACTTTATAGGTTTGTCAGATAAGCCAGCCCTTGTTGTTGTCGACATGATAAACGGTTTCACAAACCCGGAGTGCCCGCTCGGCAGCCACTGCCCTGATGTTGTTCAGGCAAACATTGAGCTTCTAGAGGCCTTTCGGCTCAAGGAGATGCCGATTTTTTTTACCACGGTGGTGTATTTTAATGATCACGTAGCAAGTGTATTCCGAAAAAAAGCACCTGCGTTAAATGTGCTGCAACCGAGCTCGCATTGGATTGCTGTGGATGAAGCACTTGAGAAAAGGGAAAGTGAAGTCTTGATCGAGAAACAGTGGGCAAGCGCCTTTTTTGATACTGGCTTGGACCTTCAACTAAGCCAATTGGGGGTCGATTCTCTCGTCGTCACTGGCTTAACGACCAGCGGTTGTGTCAGAGCGAGCGTTGTTGATGGACTGCAACACAACTACCAGGTAGTGGTTGCTGAAGAAGCGGTCGGCGATCGAAATCAAGA
>CAJWMT010000098.1:0-7791 GCA_913044275.1 uncultured Cellvibrionales bacterium | reverse complement strand
GAATCAGATGAGACGATACCGCCTTTCGAAGATTTGGTAATCGGGAACTCTGATAACGATGATGCAGCTGTATACGATTTCGGTGATGGGCGAGGGATTGTAAGCACCACTGATTTTTTTACGCCCATAGTAGACGATCCATTCGACTTTGGACGCATTGCCGCCACAAACGCCTTGAGTGATGTTTATGCAATGGGTGCCCTCCCCATGATGGCAATCGCCATCTTCGGCTGGCCAAGTGATCACATTCCCCTCCCAATTGGTCAGAAAGTGATAGAAGGTGGTCGATTTGTTTGCCACAAAGCAGGCGTGCCTTTGGCTGGAGGGCACTCCATTAGCAGCCAAGAGCCCATATTTGGTCTAGCTGTAACTGGATCAGTCACTCTAGCGAATCTCAAAAGAAATAGTGGCGCCAAGGTCGGCGACCTTTTATTTCTCACCAAACCTCTGGGCATAGGTATACTGACAACTGCGGAGAAAAGGAGAATACTAAAGCCAGCTCATAGGCATCTGGCATTAGAGTGCATGTTGCAGCTTAATGACGTGGGTTACAAGCTTAGCAAACTGCCCGGAGTCACGGCCATGACGGACGTTACAGGATTTGGCCTGCTCGGACATATGATTGAACTTTGCCGCGCCAGCAAGGTTGCAACTGAGCTTGATATGACTGCAGTGCCTATAATTGATCCAAGCGTCGCTCATTACTGTGAACTCGGTGCCATTCCGGGAGGGTCTGACCGGAATTGGAGAAGCTATCGAGAGAGTGTCTCAGGGTGTTCTAAAATTTCACATCGTCAGGTGCTTTGTGACCCTCAGACAAGCGGCGGACTTCTGATATCAGTTGATAAGAATAGTGCTCAAGCAGTCGTAGATATTCTTTCGGATCATAATCTAGGACATCATGCATTTGCTGAGCTCATTCCTCACCAAAGCGGTGAACCTTATGTGAAGGTATTAGGGTGACTAAAAATTTAGTTATCGAAAGCCGCGAATACCATAATCTTTTGTTAAAAAAAACTACCATTATTGACGTCCGAGCTCCAATAGAATTTGCTGCCGGCGCTATACCGGGTGCAATCAATCTGCCATTACTTTCCGATGAAGAAAGACATCAGGTTGGCACTCGCTATAACCAAGATGGCCGAGAGGCTGCGATTGAGTTAGGAACTCACCTAGTTAAAGGTGATATTCGTGAAAAACGCGTCAACGCTTGGGCAGAACTGCTGAAAGGAGAGCCGAGAGCCGTGATCTGCTGCGCCCGGGGTGGTCTCCGCTCGCAGATCAGCCAACAGTGGCTCGCAGAAAGCAGTATTTTTTGCCAAAGAGTAGCTGGTGGGAATAAAGCTATAAGAAACTACCTCATGAGCTTTTTCGTGGACTTTTGCAAAAAGGCCTCGTTCACAATTTTATCTGGAATGACTGGGACAGGAAAAACGACACTAATTAAGCAACTCGATAATGGCGTCGACCTCGAGGGCGCAGCAAACCACAAAGGTTCTAGTTTCGGTCGTCCCATAGACGAACAACCGTCTCAGATCGACTTTGAAAACCGCATCGCGGTCCGAGTGCTGATAATAAATGCCGGGATTAAAAATTGCCCCATTGTTCTGGAAGATGAGAGTCAAATGATAGGTGCGCGCCAAATTCCGCCTTTCCTGAAAGATAAAATGCAAAAAAGTCCTTTGGCAGTTATCGAAATGCCTTTTGAAGAGCGGGTTGAGCGCTTGTGGGATGAATATATTGTCGAACGATATCGGAGGACCTCTCAGCTTTATTCCCACGAAAGTGACATGCAGTTCTCTAATTATCTAAAGGATAGTTTGCAAAGAATAAGGAAGCGGCTTGGAGGAGCTAGAACAAAACAGATATTTGCGTTGATGGAAAGTGCTATCTCTAAGCAACACCTTGACGGCTTCTCTTCCCATCGCATCTGGCTTGCAGAGTTGACACGCGAATATTATGACCCTATGTATGAATATCAGCTAAAAAAGAAAATGCAATCCGTCGTGTTCAGAGGCAGCTTCTCTGAAGTGAGCGATTGGCTGAGCCAAAACACCCAAGACCACAGCCGTGAAGATAGAGAGATATCTCGGTAATTGATACCATGCTAACTTTTTCAGGATCTATTTATATATCCCACTCAACAAAATTTTTAAGCAACCTCAGCCCTGAACTTGCACTTTTTTCCGGATGGAACTGGACTGCAAATAGATTTTCCTGACTTATTGCCGCAACAAACTGCTTACCATAATTACAAAGCCCTGAAATGATCGATCTATCGACAGTTTCTACAAAAAAGCTATGTACAAAATAAAATCTGCTGTACTGGTCTATACCCTTCCACAAGTCATGAGAAATAGACTGATAAACGCAATTCCATCCCATATGAGGGATCTTCAGAAGGCCTCCTACTGACTGCTGTGCTCGAAACAAACGGACATTTCCGGGCAAAAGTCCCAAACACTCGACGCCGCCATTTTCCTCACTATGATCCATTAAGGCCTGCATTCCCACGCATATAGCCAGAACCGGCTTAGTTCGGATCGCTTCTTGGATTACAGCATCGAGTGAGCGTCGTTGAATCTCTGCCATACAATCCCTGATCGCACCGACTCCTGGAAAAACGATTCGATCGGCTGAGGATAATACGTTCTTATCCGAACTCACTGAAATCTTGGCGTTCCCCGAGACTTTTTGCAAAGCCTTGCTGACCGAATGGAGATTACCCATTCCGTAGTCGACGACAACAATGTGGTTGGAGTTTTTAATCATTTGTCAGTCTTTGTCTGGCTGGGACTAGAGGGTCCCTTTTGTAGACGGCAAAATTCCGGTCATACGCTCGTCGGAGGCCACTGCCATACGAAAAGCCCGTCCAAACGCCTTGAAAATAGTTTCCACTTGGTGATGAGCATTCGAACCACGTAAATTGTCAATGTGCAACGTAATAAGGGCATGATTCACGAATCCTTGAAAAAATTCTCTTGTTAGATCCACATCAAAGTCACCAACTTTGTGCCGCACAAAATCTGCATTCATTATCAAACCCGGTCTCCCAGAGAAGTCCATCACCACCCGCGACAAGGCCTCATCAAGAGGAACATATGCATGACCATAGCGAGCTATGCCCTTTTTATCCCCAATTGCCTCTGTGATCGCCATACCAAGTGTGATACCCATATCCTCAACCGTGTGGTGATCATCCACATCAGTATCGCCCTTGGCTTTGACGTCCAAATTAATCAATCCATGACGTGCAATTTGATCAAGCATGTGATTCAGAAAAGGGATCGGAGTATCGTAGCTACCCGTACCTGTGCCATCTAAATTAACCGTCAAGGTTATTTCTGACTCATTTGTATTTCTCGTAACTGTCGCTATGCGATCCGCCATGAGCCCTCCTCGGTACTGGTCAGTGCAAGATTCCTATAAAGCGTATTATACTCATAAACTTTATACATAAGTATTCTCACCTTGACTCATTTTTTTAAGACATTCAGATCTAAAGAGATATTACAGTGACCATTTTTTCTCGGCTCTTATTGACTGCAATTCTGACCATTTTATCTATCGTGGCGGGCCTATACATTTTTGTTTATTTGATATTCGACCCGGAAAATTTGCGATCAGAGCTAAATGAAGCGGCCTCCCGAAAAGGGTATGAAATAAAAATTGATGGCCCACTGCAAACGCAGGTTTTGCCTTTTCCAGCGATAACAGCCAAGGATGTTAAATGGGGTAGCCTCTCCACCACGGGCCACTTAGAGGAACTTATGCTGCGTCTTAATTGGATAGGCCTAGTCGGATTATGGAAGAACGATAACGACCCAGCTACTGGCCTAGACTACTTACAGTTTATTAGTGGAGTATCGATCCAAAACGGATCATTGAGCCGAGAAACCGAATCAAATTACTCTTGGCAGATCGATAAAATCCAACTAATTTCAACTGATATTTCCTTCAAAGAAATTGATTTTCCAGTGCAACTAAATTTTCGGGTCGGACAAGCTATTGAGACCAATGCTCAGCTGATGGTTTCAGTAGACCCAATGTTTCAAATATTTAAAGTATCTGATCTATCTGCATCAATTGGCACTGCACAGCTGAAAGGATCCCTATCGATTGATAGTCAAAAGCCAAGTTCTAATGGCAGATTTGAGCTGGCGGGGTTCGACCTAAAGCAAATAGTGTCTCAACTGCATTTGCAGTTCCCGATGATAAAGGTTCCAGTGACATCCTCTACCACCGCGCTTACCAATATTAATATAAATATTGCATTTGATATTGACATGTTTGGCTCCTTCAATGTTGCCTCAGATCTAAGTCTCGATGGCAATGATTTTTCCTTGAAAGCGTCAAAGGGCCAAGTTAATGAAAATCTGAAGATAACCGTGTCTGGCAATCGATGGCCTGCGGACGACTACTTTGGCGGAGACGCGTCGAACTTAGGTAAAATAGATCCCATCATTTTTGCACCGTTGGTACCTCTTATCAACCGACCCGAGCAAACCCAAATTGAGATAGATATTCAATCTCTTGTCCTTGCGAACACCGAGGTCAAAAATCTATATACAAATATATTTACAAATCGAGGCGTTCTCCAGTTAGCCTCCCTAAATGCGGATCTGCTTGGAGGCCAACTTGATGCCTCAGGAAAGTTCGACTTCATAACTGAAAAGCCTGAATTCAAATTTAAAACCTCTGCATCTGGCATCAATATTTTGCGTATGCTTGAGAAATCATCAACAAATACCTCATTGCATGGAGTTTTAGGTTTCGAAATGATCTTGAAAAGCCCCAGCGATATTCGAAACTCAGCAAAGCCATCGCTTTTTGGTGACGGTCGGTTTACTCTAAAAGAACTAAATTATCCTGATTTAAACGTTGAAAATATCTTTTGCGATTTAAACCAAATTTTTACTGGCAACCCATCAGAACGAAAAGATATTGGGCTTGGTACAAAGTTTTCCGATCTCGAGGGCTACTTTTCGGTATATTCTGATGAAATTGTCGTGAGTCAAATATCAACAATAGTAGGCAACATTAAAATAACGGCTGATGGCAGCGTTAAACTTTCAAGAAAATACTTTCGCTTTAATGTTACTTCTCTTTTAACTGAGACTTTGACAAGTGAAGATGGGTGTCCGGTTGTCAGCCAACTCAGAGACCGAGATATCCCGCTCATATGCGAGGGCAACTTTGGTCAGAATACATCACTCACTTGCAATCCTGATATGAAAGCAATTGGTGGCGGATTAAAAAGCTCCATTATCAAAAAATTTGGCCGTAAGACCATGGGCTCCGAACTCGAGAAGGGCATCAACCTTTTAGAGGTCATGGAACAACTATTTGACTGAGTGCCAATGTGAATACTGAAGAATTCCAGAACGCAATTATTAATTGGTCTCAAATTCATGGCCGTAAAAACCTGCCTTGGCAAACCAATATTAACGCCTACTCGGTGTGGATATCGGAAATCATGTTGCAACAGACTCAAGTGCAAACTGTTATCCCTTATTTTCAAAGATTTATGGCTCGCTTCCCGACCATATCGGCTCTAGCAACTGCTGATATAAATGATGTGCTCCATCACTGGACTGGGCTCGGCTACTATGCTCGCGCTCGTAATATGCATAAAACTGCGCAACTTGTAAGTAATAAATTTTCAGGTCAGCTTCCAAGTATGATTGAAGATCTTATCAATCTTCCCGGCATAGGACGCTCAACGGCGGGAGCCATTCGATCAATCGCCTTCAAAAAGCCTGCGGCGATCTTGGACGGAAATGTTAAACGAGTTTTAGCACGCTATGGCGGCATCAAAGGTTGGCCAGGACATAGTGCTACTTCCAAAGAATTATGGGGTCTAGCAGAGGCAATGTCGCCCTCATCGCAAACAGACTTGTACACTCAGGCGATGATGGACCTAGGCGCCACAGTCTGCACAAAAAATCCGGATTGTAAAAACTGTCCGGTTAAGTCGGGTTGCGCCGCATTCAAGCAGGGGGATATACAATCCTATCCGGGTAAAAAACCAAAGAAAGTTCTCCCAATCAGGCGGTGCTGCTTTTTGGTAATCTCGAACAATTGTGGTGAAATTCTACTTCAACAGAATCCTCTCACGGGAATTTGGGGAGGTTTGTGGATGTTCCCTCAATGCGAAGAAATCAGTATGATTAATAGCAAATGTGAATTTATGGGTTTCAAATTATCAACAAAGAAGATTCTAGCTCAGAGGCGTCATTCGTTTAGTCACTTCCATCTTGACTATTACCCAATATATATTCAGGCTGATATTTCGGGAGCCCACTTAAAAAATGATAGGCAAGACCAACTATGGTACGATCCAAAAAATCCTAAAGAATTGGGTATGCCTAAGCCAGCTGTCAAAATCTTTGAGGATTTAAGGTAGCAGATGTGCAACGCAAATATTCGCCGAAAGCACTAAAGTTTTATATATTCAATAGTGGATCGAACCATGACTCGCAAAGTTAACTGTCGAAAATATAGATCTGAACTCCCCGGCCTAGATCGCCCCCCCTTTCCCGGTCCTCAGGGAGAAGTTATCTTTAACGAAATATCAAAACAGGCTTGGGAAGAATGGATGTCTCATCAAACGACGCTTATCAATGAAAAGCGGCTTAACATGATGGATAAGGACGCCCGTCAGTACCTCGTTGAGCAGAGAGAACGGTTTTTTGATGGGCAAGATTTTGATCAGGCCGATGGTTACGTACCCAAGAGCGGGTAAACCTTGACGAAATCGGGTTCGCACGATTTAATACCGTGCTTTTCTCGATAGCTAAAAAGTTCTAAATAGCCAAGCCCAGGTAGCTCAGTTGGTAGAGCAGTGGACTGAAAATCCTCGTGTCGGTGGTTCGATTCCGCCCCTGGGCACCATACTGCAGTAACTTCCGATTACATTAAATTAAGCTTTTCGATATAATACAATAAGTTAAATAAAAATATTGCCTTTGAAATAGGGACTGAAGAACAAAGTGGTAGTACAAATACTCAAGATGAACTTGAATTTACACTCAATGAGATTAAAAAGTTTTGTAAGGAATCTAAAATTCAAGAACCTACATTTGTAGTTGTTCAGTGCGGAACAAGAGTTTTAGAGACAAATAATGTGGGTTCTTTTGATACTCCCTTAAGAGTTATGAATGAAATACCTGCTGAAATTCAGTTACCTAAAATGCTACAGATTTGTAATAAGTACAATGTTATGATGAAAGCTCATAATACCGATTATTTATCCACTGATGCATTGAATTGGCATCCAAGATTAGGAATTCATGCAGTTAATGTTGCTCCTGAATTTGGAGTTGCTGAAACTAAATCTTTTTTGGAAGTTCTTAATAAAAATAATTTAAGTGATTTATCAGAAAAGTTTTTAAAAATATCTTTTGATAGCAAAAAATGGGAAAAGTGGCTCAAACCAAATTCCAATCTAAATGATAAAGAAAAAGCAATATTATCAGGACACTATGTATTTTCTAAACCTGAATTTATAGATTTAAAAAATGCAGCATCTTATGAACTTAAATCAAAAAATATAAATTTGGATGAAATACTTTGCGAAGCAATATCAAGGTCAATCTTAAGATATATCTCTAATTTTAGACTAATTAGTTAAATGTCAGCAAAAACGGCAACAATCATTTTAAATAGAAATTTACCAGATGTTACTAACAGTTTAGTTGAACATCTTCAAAAATTTGACTCTGAAAATACAGATATTTTTGTTGTTGAATCTGGATCTGATAGAGATAACTTATCTAAGTACTGTACTTG
>CAJWMT010000097.1:0-7889 GCA_913044275.1 uncultured Cellvibrionales bacterium | reverse complement strand
GCGAGCATTCCATCAATGAGTTCTCTTGCAGCGACCATAGGTATATTATTTTCTTTCGCCAATTGAATAAATTTGTCTACTTCTAAATCGCCGCTCTTTTCTCCAATCTCAAGAGTTTTTCTAATGATTGTCAACTCTCGGGCTTTCTCTTGCGTGTTGCCATCAGCGAGGTCATCAACAAACCGGCAGAATTGGTATAGTTTAGCAGCACTCAACGCCAACTTTTTGCCCAAAAAGAAACTGGCCCAATAAAAAGATTTACCGTGCTTTGCGAGGATCGCTTTTGCCGGCTCATCATTCATTATTCATCCGCCAGAGCCCACCTCAGAGCCAGTTAGAAGTTCTTCCACCACTTTTGCTGAGCTTATAACTCCCGGTAAACCTGCTCCAGGATGAGTTCCAGCGCCAGCATAGTAGAGGTTGCTGATTGAGCGATCGCGGTTATGATAACGAAAATAGGCTGACTGAGTCAGCCTCGGAGCAATAGAAAAGCCTGCTCCATGTAATGAACGATAGTCTTTTTTGAAATCTTCAGGGGTCATCCAAAACATTTGATCGATCACCGATGGCAACTCGGGTAGTATCGAGTTGTCTAATGCGGTCACTATTTTGTCTGCCAACTCTGGCCCCATGGCATCCCAGTCAACTTGGCCCTCTAAATTTGGAACTGGGCAAAGTACATAAAATGATTCGCAGTTTTGAGGGGCAAAGCTTTTATCGGTTGCTGTGGGTCGATGCAGATATAGCGAGAAATCGTCAGCAAGATGTTTTCTGTTAAAAATATCGGCCAAATGCTCTTGAAATCGAGGACCCATCCAAATTGTGTGATGCGCAACATCTGGATAGAGCTTCTTAGTTCCAAAATAAAGCACATATAAGCCCATAGAATAATGTTTCCTCATTCCGGGTATTAAGCTGGTCAATCTCGGAGGAGGTCGGTCAAGCAGTTGTTCGTGGCAAATAGCGGGATCGCCTGCGAAGACAACTAAGTCCGAACTAATCTTGACACCGTCAGTCAGAATAACACCGCTGGCGAGATTCTTGTCGAGGATTATTTTTTGTGCATCCGCGCCATTACGAATTTCAATGCCGTGACGAAGCATCAGTTGTCTAAGCTCTTCAACAAGCTTTCCTGTCCCGCCCATGCAAAAGAAGATGCCCCATCGGCGTTCAAGATAATGAATTAAAGAGTATATGGATGTTGTGTTAAATGGATTTCCTCCAACCAGCAAAGGATGAATAGAGAATGCTTGTCTCATCAGCGGATGTGATAAATAAGAGTTTACCATTTCAGCTACAGTTCGGTAGCACTTCAGATATATGAGCGCCGGAACCTGTTTTATCATATCCCATATCCGAGTAAACGGTCGGTGCACCAGTTTTTTGAATCCTACGTCATAGATTCTTTTTGATTGTGCGAGCAGTTTTATATAGCCATCGGCGTCGCGCGAACTAAAGCGTTGTATTTCGGTAAGTGTGTCGTCAATCGAGGCCCTGTAGTCGAATTGGCTCCCATCAGAAAAGTGAAAGCGATAAAATGGATCTAAGGGCACAAATTCTAGATGATCACTGAGATGCTCTCCGAAAAGTTCAAATAGTTCTTCGAACAGGAAAGGAGCAGTGATAACGGTAGGTCCAGCATCATGCCAATAACCGCCTCGCTCAAAAACCTGGGCCCTGCCGCCAATTTTTTCAAGGCGTTCCAATAAAGTTACCTCGAAACCGAGTGCACGCAATCTGAGTGCGGTCGCAATACCGGCAAAGCCTGCTCCGATAATTACTGCGTGACGAGTGTCGGTGGGAATCTTTTCTTGGGTCAAGCAATTTGCCTTTGACGTTTGACTACAATATTTTGTTTAACGGAGGAAACGAGTTGTGTTGAAATGCCACACAAAGGATAGGGAGTTATTTGAATTAACGCGGAAGCTTCCTCAAGCCAAAGGTCAATTAGCTCATTCGTTCGGCATATCGCTTCGCTAGCCGCTATGCGGGTTTGCCAGTGTTTCACACGCGAAATATCATTTGAGCCGAACCAGTTAATGAAACCGTCATTTTGCATGCATTTGTCAATGAAAAGTGTAACGACTAGGTTCGGCTTGCGCCCATACAAGTCGTTTGAGCGATGGTCTGAAAGGATGACATCATCAATATCATTCCTTGCTTGATAAACTAGCCCGCAAAGAGTTATTAATCGTTCCAAAGACGTTAAATTCTCGTTTAAGTCGGCGGCGATTGCGGCTCCCTTGATTGGTGCTATCAACAACGGCGCAGTTTTTCCGGCGGCAATGCGTTTCCAGGTTCGAATTGGCGCATGCGTTCGTTGGGTTAGATCGGATGTCTGACCATGACAAGTATCTTGCATTGATTTAGCCAAAAGGGCTACTAGCTTAGCACTATGCTGACGGTTCCGAGCGCTGAGTTCGAAGGATTTCGCCACCATCCAGTCACCTAAGCATAAGGCTACATCGGAGCCAAAGTACTGGTTTATGCTCTGCTGGCCTCTTCTGTGCGTACTACAATCGCTAATGTCATCGTGAATAAGTGAAGCATTATGTAGCAGTTCACATGCAGCAGCCCAATGAAGACTGTCTTCGTCTGATAACTCAAGTGCTGTTCCGCTCGAGAATGCTAGCTGAGCTCTAAATGCCTTTCCCGAGGTTCGAAAGTGATAACTCGCGGCCTGGGCTAGACCACTATCAAGACGCGGCAACTCTCTTTGAAAGAGCATATATAGCTTGTTTAAAAGATCTGCGTTACTGTTTTTTTTTATTGGGGGCATTATCAGTAACCTTCATCCTGGCTTTTTGCGAAGACCACTTTAAAGAAATATGGCTATCACGCATTATTTAAAGAAGCCTAGACAAAAAGAGCCAGCACGGGGGCTGGCTCTTTCGCTAATATCTCGGCGTTTAATTTATGCTTCTGACGAATCAGCAACTGCCGCGGCCCAGATAAACATGCCGAAGCCAATCTTATTGACCAAATCTGCCAGGTTGTATACCAGATTGAGGCTGTCTGCACTTACTGCGCCATTTAAATAGCCCAAGAAGTAGCCGAGAGGATAGATAGCCCATCCCACCGATACGATTAACTTCATACCATTGTAGGCGCTTTGGCAGCTCTCATTGGCACTAGCTGCATTGATTTGTCCTGCTTCACCGGAGAAGACTTCATATAGAATGTATCCCCAACCTGCCAGCCCTATGACAAAGCAGATAGTCGCGTCTGCTAAACCAGCTTCGCCCATAAAACCAGCGATAAGCATGACCAGCGTGCCGATTAACAGTCGCCAGAACACGCCAGCGGCGACTACGGTGATTGCAGCCAAAATTAGATAGAACTCGATCATCTGCAGCGGAACGGTAAGCAACCAATCTATGTATCTATAGACAGTCGGCGTTTCACCAGTCTCGACCCATACACCACGCATATAGAAGTAGTGAACTGCAGCTATTAATTGAATAAGACCAGCCACTGTTAGAGAGGTTTTCCACTTTCCTGCGACGCGATCGCGCTCTATAAAGAAGAAGACTGCCGCGGCCACCATTGCCATCGAAATCAACCAGAAAGTAATACCAACGGTATCCGTCGTTTGTAAATTACTCATAACTTTATTCCCATTTTCAAGAATTTATTATTTGCAAGGCAACCAAAATTAGTAGAACTAATTGGCGCCTCAGACCCAAGCTAGCCTCTAAAAATTTGGCAAGAGACCTTCAGCATTTCTTAATTTAGCCTGTATTTGAAAAAAGTGCAAATATCTTTATCAATTTTTCGCTTGGGCAACAAAATTTTTTTCCACTTATAACGATTGTGGAAATGACTGCTTCGCTTGCACTTTATCTTTCCATAGTCTGAGGCAAGGATTTCCAATTCAATGAACACAGCATGGGTAAACATCACTAGTATTTGAATCTTTTAAGAAAGGATTTGGTGATGAGTGCTTCTCCCTCTAAGATAGCGGGCTAAAAAGTGAGCGGAAGGAATTGGAGTCATGCATTTTTTTTATTTTATACCATTATTTTTCTCCTATGCTTGTTGGGGGGATTTTCACGGCTCGACAAATCTCGAGGTTTTTCCGAAGGACGATTGGGCTGTCAGCACTCCTTTAGAAAAAGACATTGATGAAACTAAGCTCACCAAGTTGTTTGAACTTGCGTTCGAAGATCCCGCAACTCAGGCAGTTGTGCTAATTAAGGATGGTTATTTGATTGGCGAGCGTTATGCAGAGGGTTTTGATGAGCAGAGTTTTGGAACGAGCTGGTCTATGGCCAAGAGTATTTACGCGGCTTTAATTGGTATATCCATAGATCGAGGAGAGATAAATAGCTTGGATGATCCTGTCGCGAAATATGTCCATGCCTTTGAAGATGCACGGAGGGATATCACGATTCGAGATTTGCTTGACATGACGAGTGGGCTCGATTTTCCAGAGCATGAGCACGAAACAATGTTCTTTCAGAATGATCATTTACAGTATGCTTTGGGAGTAGATATCTCGAAGGAACCGGGTCTGATTTTTGAGTATAACAATGTAAACTCAATGCTAATAGGGGAGATACTTTTGCAGGCAACTGGGCAACGAGCCGATGAATTACTTGAGGAGAGAATATTTAAGAAACTAAACATTGATAAATATTCTATTTGGCGAGACTCAGTAGGCAATGTTATGTCTTACTGTTGTATCGACATGTCTGCCAGAGACTTCTCGCGATTTGGTTTGCTTTTCGCCCGCAATGGTAGTTGGGAAAACGAACAGATCGTATCCAAAGGTTTTGTTGATGAAACATTCACGCAAATCTGGAGTGAGATTCCTAGTAAAACGATCAACCAAAATCGCGGTTATGGGATGCATTGGTGGATATCAAGAAACAATAAAGAAGCCGTTATTTTCAATGCAAGCGGAAAATTCGGGCAATACATTTTCGTTGATCGCGAGCGCGATATTGTATTTACCCGTATTACAAGATATTACGCTACAGGAGCTAATGTGCAGGACTGGGGGAGGTTGAAACTTATTTCCTGGATTGAAGACGTCACCCTGTTTAGGAAAATTGCTGAGCTTCTGGCGAAAACTGGGTTGGTAAATGCCAATACCGATATTGCTACCCCTATTACGTATGAAGTAGGGGTTTCAAGAGAGTTCTTTTTGAATTATGAATTGATTGTGGATGCTCTTATTGAGGTTGATTCATAGTCTTAGCGCAAAGCCAGTGGGCTCTTTAATTTGGCTTTAAACGGAGCATTTCAAGGGGTAGAAGGTTTGTTAAGTCTGTCTCTTGCTCATATGCCAGCGATTCAGCGTTTCAACCCTTTGGAGTATCTTAATGAGTTCCACTGATTCACCCCATCATGCGTCTGCTAATAAGGTTCCTAATGATTTGAATCCCGTTTTTATGGTTCTTGGGTACCTGGGGCTCCTACCATTTCTTTGGTGCCTATTGGTTGTTCTTTCCGAAAAGCATAAATTTGTGGGCCTCCCCAATAATACTTTCGGTGTCGATCCCCAGCTCTTTTTTGTGACTTATAGCTTAGCTATTTTGAGCTTTTTGGCTGGTACATTATGGCAGCAACAATTTTTTTCCCCACAAGGTAGTTCACAAAATCTGGTTCTCAGTAATGTAGTTGTGGTTGTGGCATGGGTAGGCTTAATTGCAGCGCTTGCGAGTAAGACCTGGGTTGAAATCACTCTAGCGAGCAATATGCTGGGTTTCCTTTTGCTAATGGCATGTGAACGAAAAACGATGGTTTTTGATCAGCGTTACAGAAAGATGCGCTATCGTCTGACTTGCTTCGTGTCTTTGATACATTTTTTACTGCTCATGCTTCTCATTTAGAGTTTCTGAATAGGTTTCGTTCGGATATGACTTTGGATCACTGATCGAATAATTTGCACTCTCAATAATGCAATGTTCGTATGTCAATTATCGCACGGGGAAGATTTCTTTTTTTGACTAAGGAACGAGCAGAGTTTTATGTTAGGTCCAGTTTAAATTTGTAACAGTAAGTATAACTAATAAGCGAAGCAAGAGGTCAGTGATGTAGACATGGGAAGGCTTTACAAAAATTGCGCACTTGTTGTTGGAGCCAGCGGAGGCATAGGGAGCGCTCTGATGTCCGCTTTCTTATCCGATAGTGAGATCGGACATGTGTTCGCTGCCAGTGCAAATGACGTCGCACAAGGCAATAGCACGAACACCAAATTGACATGGTTGCCATACCAGTACAATGAACCTAGCATAATGAGCGTCGTTGATCAGCTTTCTGAGTTGAAAGTCCAAATCAGCCATATTTGCATTTGCAGCGGGATCTTGCATGGAGAAAACTTGCGCCCTGAAAAACGTCTGGAGGATTTAAATAGCGAATCTTTACAAATTCTTTTTTATGCCAATTCTATCGTACCAATTTTGTGGATTAAGGCTCTGAGAGGTCTTTGCAACAGCGATCAGAAGTGTTGTATTGCTGTATTATCAGCTAGGGTCGGTAGTATATCGGATAATCGATTGGGAGGATGGTATGGTTACAGGTCCTCAAAGGCAGCGCTAAACATGTTGCTCAAGACCGCGTCGGTGGAATACGCAAGGCGAAACAAAAACGTTAAACTGATTTCGTTTCATCCAGGGACGACCGACACAGACCTTTCAAAACCTTTTCAGTCAGCAGTCAGGGCTGAAAAACTTTTTACGCCTGATTTCGTTGCATCAAGATTACTTGAGTTGATGAACTCCTCAGATATAGATGGAGAATTGTCCTTTTTAGATTGGCAAGGCAAGACCGTGGAGTGGTGACTTGATTTTGTCTGGTTCCTTTGCGATGCAAAGGAAAGGCCGCAAAAGAAGGCGGTAATTAATGCCCTGCTTGATATAGAATGTCACAAGTCTGTATCAAACCTTTTAGAATATGACACTTAATGACATGGATATAAAACCAATGTTTAGAAACCAACATTCTTTAAAAATACAAGATGTAGAAATTTTTGAAGTGATCTCCGCAGAGAATCTCCGGCAGGAGCAGCATATCGAATTAATTGCTTCCGAAAACTACGCCAGCCCGGCAGTTATGGCAGTGCAGGGTGGACAATTGACGAATAAGTATGCAGAGGGGTATCCCCAAAAGCGTTACTATGGTGGTTGCGAGTTTGTCGATCAAACTGAGCAGTTAGCAATCGATCGGGTTAAAACGTTATTTGGTGCCAAATATGCTAATGTCCAGCCGCATTCAGGTTCACAGGCAAATAGCGCTGTAATGCTGGCACTCCTTGAAGCAGGCGACACATTGCTTGGTATGAGCTTGGCGGATGGGGGCCATTTAACTCATGGAGCTAAGCCCAACTTTTCGGGCAAGCTATACAATGCTGTGCAATATGGCCTGGATTCCAAATCGGGTTTAATCGATTATGATCAAATAGAGGATCTAGCAAAAAAGCATCGGCCGAAGATTTTGGTAGCTGGATTTTCCGCGTATTCGGGTATACTAAATTGGGAAAACTTTCGAGCGATAGCTGATCAGGTGGGTGCTTACCTGTTGGTTGATATGGCACATGTGTCGGGCTTGGTCGCCTCTGGTCACTATCCCAACCCAGTGCCCTACGCTGATGTGGTGACCTCAACCACGCATAAGACTTTGCGGGGTCCTAGGGGTGGAATAATACTTGCGCAGTCGAATGAGGAGATAGAGAAGAAACTCAACTCTGCACTTTTTCCCGGTAGTCAAGGTGGCCCCATGATGCACGTAATTGCTGCCAAAGCTGTCTGTTTTAAAGAGGCTATGGCAGACAGTTTTGTCACGTATCAGGAAAAAACCATCCAGAACGCCAGAACTTTAGCAGAAGGGCTCCTCGCTAGTGGATATGACGTCGTCTCCGGAGGAACAGACAACCACTTGTTTTT
>CAJWMT010000096.1:0-8445 GCA_913044275.1 uncultured Cellvibrionales bacterium | reverse complement strand
ATAAGACCTTGCGAGGGCCAAGAGGCGGTATCATCCTAACGGATCATGAGGATATAGCTAAGAAATGCAATTCAGCTATCTTTCCTGGAATTCAAGGTGGCCCCTTGTGTCATGTGATCGCAGCTAAAGCCGTAGCATTCAAAGAGGCTGCGACTGAAGAATTTGTAACATACCAAAAACAGGTGGTTAAAAACGCGAAAGTGATGGCGGAAACGTTTTTGGGTCGCGGTATTGAAGTGGTTTCGGGCGGAACAGATAATCATCTCATGCTAGTGAGTCTCATCGGGAAAAAATTCACTGGTAAAGATGCAGATGAAGCGCTTGGACAGGCTAACATAACGGTTAACAAGAATTCGGTGCCCAATGACCCGCGTTCTCCATTTATAACTTCTGGGTTGCGTTTAGGAACACCAGCGGTTACCACAAGAGGTTTTGGACACAGAGAGGTACGCACCTTAACCCACTGGATTTGTGACGTGCTCGAGAGTCTCCAGAATGATACCTCCGACAATATTATTCCAGAAGTCAAAAGTAAAGTGCTCGATGTCTGTGCTCGCTTTCCTGTTTACAGCTAGCTCTGTTTAGCGCGACTAAAAATTTGCAACGCGACTATGGGTGCTATTGTTAAGAGCTGCTTTGCGACCACACCAAATTTTGGGCAGCAGAGCAGAGCTCATTAGCACAGTCTGGTTATTGTGATTTTTTGGTTGTGGTAAACTTAAGTACTCGATAAAGGCTGAAAATTCCCTATGTATTGCCCATTTTGTACTGCATATGACACGCGCGTGATAGATTCACGATTGGTTGCTGACGGTGGTCAGGTTCGACGGCGTCGAGAATGTGGAAATTGCAGTGAACGTTTTACAACTTATGAGTTAGCGGAACTAGTTATGCCTCGGGTAATTAAAAGTGATGGAACGCGGGAGCCTTTTAATGAAGAAAAATTACGAGCTGGTTTGGCGCGCGCGCTTGAAAAGAGACCTGTGGCTATTGAAAGAATAGAGGGTGCAGTGACCCAAATCCAAAATTTCCTGAGAAGCAATAGTGAGCGTGAGGTGCAATCCAGACAGATTGGAGAAGCTGTTATGAAGCAACTGCGAGATTTGGATGAGGTGGCTTACGTGCGGTTTGCTTCCGTTTACCGCAGTTTCCAAGATATTAGCGAGTTTCAGGAAGAGCTTAATCGTTTGAAAGGTGATGAACCGGTGTCTGGTTGATGGGAAAAGTTATGAATGAACGTCAACGGATCATGTTGAGAGCAATAGAACTTGCAAGAAATGGAGTGTTTACCACCAGTCCTAATCCCATGGTGGGATGTGTGATAGTTGCTCGTAATAGAATCGTTGGGGAAGGCTGGCACTTGAGGGCTGGGGACGATCACGCTGAAATTGCGGCTTTGCGTCAGGCTGGAGATGAAGCAGCAGGTGCGTGCGCTTACGTTACTCTCGAACCCTGCGTCCATCAAGGCAGAACAGGACCATGTGTTGATGAGATTATTAAATCAGGAATAACTCACGTAATTGTGGCTTGCAAAGATCCGAATCCTAAAGTGGCTGGTGCTGGCATAACCGCACTGCGAGAAGCAGGCATCGAGGTTACGGAAGGTGTGTTGGAACAGCAGGCCCGAGACTTAAATCGGGGCTTTATTAAGCGACATGAATGCGGAATGCCATGGGTTACAATAAAGTCTGCGATAAGCTTAGATGGCCGAAGTGCCATGTCCAGCGGGGAGAGTAAGTGGATAACTTCACCTTTAGCGAGGGCTGATGTACAGAAGATGAGGGCTAAAAATTGCGCCGTGATTACTGGTATTGGAACTCAACAACTAGATAACCCATCATTAGACGTTCGATTGGATTATGGAGAATTGGGCATGACTGGTGTTTCGGTCGATTTGCCAACAAGGCAACCATTGCGTGTAGTGATTGACAGCAAGTGTCAAATTTCAAGCAGGGCAAGAATGTTTAAGCGACCCGGTGAGACGTTGATTGCGACTACTGATGGTGTTCATCAGAGAATGCGTGCCGATGACTTGCGATCATCTCGGGTTGAAATACACTTTTTCTCAGCCAAAAACGAACGAGTTGATTTGGAATGCTTGTTGAGATACTTGGCAGATCGCGGTTGTAACAATGTTATGGTCGAAGCTGGAGCCATTCTAGCCGGCGCATTTGTGGGTCAAGGTTTGTTGGATGAGATTGTATGCTATTGTGCGCCAAAATTGTTTGGAAGTAACGCTCGCCCGATGTTTGACCTGCCTATAGAAACAATAGACGCGCATCTTGCGTTAACGGTAGTGGATATGTGTAAGATTGGAGAAGATATCCGTGTCACCTTCCGGCCAGATCAAGATTATTAATTGACAGAGAAGCAGCTGACGCTCTAATTAACGTAGCTGCACTATGCAGGGGGATTGATGATGTTTACGGGAATTGTAAGATCGATTGGTCAGGTGAGTTCACTTGAACCATGTGATGGTGATGTAAGGCTCACTATTAGCTGCGACGATCTAAACTTAGATGATGTAGAACTTGGCGACAGCATCGCATGCAGCGGAGCATGTCTAACCGTTATTCAAAAGACTAAAAACACTTTTTCAGTTGATGTGTCTCTTGAGACTCTAGGGCTAACGACTGTTGGGATTTGGAAAGAAGGCGATCGTGTAAACTTGGAAAAAGCAATGATGGCAACTGATCGTTTTGGAGGCCACATTGTTTCAGGGCATATCGACGGCATTGGAGAGGTGACTGAGAGAAAGAGTAATGCTCGGTCTGAATTTTTTAAAATCCATGCGCCATCAAGCTTGTTGAAGTACATCTCCGTTAAAGGGTCCATTACTGTCGATGGCACCAGCCTTACAATAAACCGCGTGAATGGAAGCGAATTTGAGCTTAATATAATACCTCAGACCCTCAGTCATACAGTAATCAGCGATTACAGGGTTGGCACAAAAGTTAATCTAGAGGTTGATCTAATAGCTCGTTACCTAGAAAAGTTAGTCTCAGCTGAAAAAATTAAAGATTCTGAAAATTAAGAAGAGTGTATGAAATTTGACAATATAGAGGCTCTCGTTGGCGATATTCGACAGGGCAAGATGGTTGTTCTTGTGGATGATGAGAATCGTGAAAATGAAGGTGATTTAATCATGGCGGCGCCCATGGTAAGGCATGAGGATATAAATTTTATGGCTACCCATGCCAGGGGTTTGATTTGTCTTACTATCACTGAAGATCGCTGCAGACAGCTTGATTTAGGGATGATGGTTGAACGTAATGGTGCTATGCATGAAACGCCTTTTACGCTCTCTATCGAGGCTGCTAGAGGAGTTACAACGGGCATTTCGGCTGCAGACCGGGCACACACAATTAAAGTTGCTGTAAGTAGCAATGCTCGGCCTAAAGATCTTGTGCAACCCGGACATATTTTTCCGTTAAAAGCTCAACCGGGAGGAGTGCTAAGTAGAGCTGGACACACTGAGGCAGGTTGTGATCTTGCTCGATTGGCTGGTTTAGAGCCCGCTGCCGTCATTGTGGAAATTATGAATTCTGATGGAACAATGGCTCGTCGCGATGATCTTGAAAAGTTTGCTCGGCAGCATAAGTTGAAAATTGGAACGATTGCCGATCTCATTCACTATCGACTTGTAACGGAGAAGACGACATTCTGTATAAGTGAAAGAGCAGTTGACACTCGTTATGGCAGTTTTCTTTTGAAAACCTACTTGGACAATGCGCGTCATGAAAAACATTTTGCACTAATTATGGGTGATGTTGAAAGCGGAACTCCTCCACTAGTAAGAGTACATATTAACAGATCTGAGCGAGATCTTTTGGCAATAGAAAGCCCGGGCGATCTAAAGTCATGGTCATTTCATCGTTCAATGGAGCGAATTTCTGCCGAGGGAAGAGGAGTTCTTGTGCTTTTATATAAGTCGGAGACTGCTGATGATGTTGATGCCGCAATCGAGAAATTGTTAAAGCCTCTGGATATGGGCATTCAACCCGTTGGGGAAGTAGTTTACCGAGAGCTTGGAACTGGATCCCAGATATTGAGAGATCTTGGCATTCACAGGATGCGGTTGATGAGTCCTGCATTTAAGTTCACAGGGATTTCTGGCTTTGATCTAGAAGTTACTGAGTACGTTACTTATGATTCTTGAGGTACTTGCATGTGAGCGGATATAGGCCAACGTTTAGCTTTGACACCTTAGAGACGAAAAAGTTTTCTGTAGTCGCGGCCCGTTGGAATAGTCAGATTATGGAGCGTTTAGTTGGTGGGGCGCTCAGTGCATTCGACCAACACGGCGTTAGCCGCTCCTCAATAAGTGTTTTCAGGGTGCCTGGAGCCTTCGAATTGGGACTGGCCTGTCAAGAAGTTGCGAGGACTGAGAAATTTGATGCCGTTATCGCATTGGGTTGTGTCATCAGAGGAGATACACCGCATTTTGATTACATATGTGCTGAGACCGCGAGAAGTCTCGGTCATGTAGCCCTTCAAGAAGCTATTCCTGTGGCATTCGGAGTACTAACAGTGGATAACCTCGATCAGGCGCTGGAACGATCAGATGAAAACTCCCAGAATAAAGGACGGGAGGCGGTATTGACCGTGATCGAAACACTCCAAACGTTGGAAAAAATCAGGGATGCTAGTAAGTGAAATCTTTACGAGCACGGCAAAAAGCGCGACGTCTGCTCGTTCAGGCGCTCTACTCGTGGGAAGTTGGAGGTATTGACGTTACAGCTATAGAATCACATTTTCTCGCGACAAATGACATGGAAAAAGTTGATACAGATTTATTTCACGATGTTCTTTTCGGCGTGGCTACCAATTGGCTAGAGATCGACCAAACATTTGAACCTTATTTGGACCGAGCCCATGAGCAGCTTGATCCGGTCTCTCGGGCAGTCTTGAGGTTGTCCACTTTTGAGATGCTATACAGTATTCAGGTGCCTTATAGGGTAGTGATAAATGAAGCGGTCAATTTGGCAAAAACTTTTGGTCCTGAGGATGCTTTTAAATTTATTAATGGCGTGCTCGATAAAGTGGCAGTCAATAGTCGCGCACTAGAGGTGGCTGATTGATAGTGAAGTGATAGACTCCGAGTTAAAATCATCATCTACCATTGGAGAGTTTGACCTCATACAAAGGTATTTTTGTGGCCTAACTTCTCAGCACGGAGTGGAGTTGGGGATCGGTGATGATGCCGCAGTTATATCACTTGAAGAGCTATCACTGGGCAGGTTGGTAGTGTCCATGGATAGCTTGGTCGGTGATATTCACTTTCCGCTTCATTCATCCGGGTATGATATAGCTCGTCGGGCTCTTTGCGTGAACCTGAGCGATATGGCAGCTATGGGCGCGACTCCCCGATGGTTTACCTTGGCACTAAACTTACCTGAGCATATGGCGGTGGATGAATGGCTTGCCGATTTCAGTAAAGGTTTAGGTGAAATTGCCAATCCCCACAATTGTGCTTTGATCGGTGGTGATGTTTCTAGGGGCAGTTTAGCCTTAACCATAACAATTATTGGTGAAGTTCCAGCGGATCAAGTGCTTACTCGAAAAGGTGCTAGTCCAGGCGATTATATATATGTGACTGGCACATTGGGAGATGGCGCCGCTGCCTTACGGCTTGTTTCTAGCGCATCGGGGGATCTTATGGATCGAAGACTATACGAACATTTCTATGCCCCCAAGCCTCGTATCAAGGAAGGTTTGATACTGCGTGGGATTGCTAGCGCGTGCATTGATATATCAGACGGTCTACTGTCCGATTTGTCACACATTTGCGCAAACAGTGAAGTTGGCGCAGACATTAACTTGTCCTGCCTACCGGTCCACTCTGGTCTGAAAACTAATTACTCCAATTCTTTTTTGGAATGGGCGCTGTCTGGGGGAGACGATTATGAGCTTTGCTTTACAGTGCCCAGTGAACGTGTGCCTCAGATTGACAGCCTAGTGCGGCAAGGGCGGATTGATGCAACGTTCATAGGAGAAATTATTGCAGGTAAAGACATCGCTTTGATCAGTGAGGCGGGAAGAAAATTGCTCGATAAGCGCGTTGGCAAATATCGAGGATATAATCATTTTGTCTAGGGACCCCCAATTAAAACAATTGTTGCTTTCTCCAACTTTGCTACTCGCCTTCGGTTTTGGCAGCGGGCTAGTACAGAAAGCGCCCGGCACATTTGGTACGTTGGCGGCTATTCCTATCTGGTACATGATGAGCAACCTGAATCTACTCTCTTATGTGGTCGTTGTTTATGTGGCAACCGTTATCGGCATTATTGTCTGCGAAAAGGCCTCGACCAAGCTTGGAATGCATGACCACGGAGGAATTGTTTGGGACGAGTTTGTTGGCTTTTGGATTGCAATGTGTCCTGTGTCACCCAGCATCACCAATCTTCTAGTTGGCTTTTTCCTTTTCAGAGTGCTTGATATTTTTAAACCATGGCCTATCAGTTGGTTTGACAACAATATTCGCGGTGGGTTTGGTATCATGATTGATGATATTGTTGCTGGCGTAGTCACCGCATCATTGATGGCAATACTTAGGAATTTAGGGTTTCTATGAACGGGGATCTATGGATCGTCAATTTTCCTCGAAAAAATTTATATTCACTGAAAAACTTTGTTTTGGCGGCTACAATAGTGGTGTCAGCTAAGCTTTTAATTTGGAGCAGATTTGTGGTCCTTCGTTATATAGAGTCTTCGCGTTTACCCACCCGCTGGGGCACCTTTGACATTCACGGATTTGAGGACCCTTTTAAGGGGAAGGAACATATAGTGTTGAGTTTTGGCGCTTATAAAGAGGGCCAACCATTTTTAGTGCGAATCCATTCTGAGTGCTTGACTGGTGACGCTTTGGGGAGTTTACGTTGTGATTGTGGTGAGCAGTTGCAAACTGCAATAAAGACAATTTCAGAGGCAGGTCGGGGTGCAATTCTATACTTAAGGCAAGAAGGTCGTGGTATTGGGCTTGTGAATAAGATAAAGGCGTATAATCTTCAAGATCAAGGTGCAGATACTGTGGAAGCAAACGAGAGGCTTGGATTTGGTGCTGATGAAAGAGATTATTCGATGTGTGCACCGATGCTGCAACATCTAGGGGTTAGGCGAATAGATGTTATGACAAATAATCCTCGTAAGATTCAAGCGCTGGTAGACATGGGTTTCGAGGTGGCAAATAGAGTGCCTATTAGCACCGACAGTAATCCTCATAATGCAGCATATCTGGAAGCGAAAGCCTGCAAATTGGGGCATCTCTTGGGAGATTGATCGTGGTTGAAATAGGCTTTAGTAACTCAGCCGGTGATTTGGCTAAACGCCTAATACCTTGTTTAGATGTTGATAAGGGCCGAGTGGTTAAAGGCGTTAAGTTTATTGATATACGAGATGCCGGTGATCCAGTCGAAATTGCGCGAAGATACAATGAAGAAGGGGCCGACGAGATTACCTTTCTTGATATTACGGCGAGCCATGAGGGACGCGAAACAACTTTATCAACTGTTGAACGCATGGCGGGAGAGGTTTTTATTCCCTTGACCGTAGGCGGAGGGGTAAGGAAGCTCAGTGATATCAGGAATCTTCTAAATGCGGGCGCAGACAAAGTTGCCATAAACTCTGCTGCGGTAATTGATCCGGAATTCGTGTGTTTGGCAGCTCAGCGATTTGGATCTCAGTGTATTGTAGTGGCAATTGACGCAAAACAAACGCCAGGGCAGACGCCGGCCTGGGAAGTTTTTACACATGGAGGAAGGAAGTCTACAGGCATGAATGCAGTGTCTTGGGCGGCAAAAATGGCGGGGTTTGGCGCAGGAGAATTGCTTATCACCAGCATGGACCGTGACGGGACTAAGTGTGGTTTCGACTTGAATTTGACCGCGGAGATTAGTCGTTCGGTTGCCGTCCCCGTAATAGCCTCTGGCGGAGTAGGAACTTTAGATCGTCTGTATGATGGTTTAGTCAAAGGTGGAGCGAGCGCTGTTTTAGCTGCATCTATTTTCCATTACGGTGAATTTAAAATTAAAGAGGCTAAAGAATATTTGAATTCCAAAAATGTATCGGTAAGATTATAAAATGTTTGAAATTTTAGAGCAGTTAATGAAAACTATCAGAGAAAGAAAAAATTCTTCTCCTGATAAATCTTATACAAATAAACTTCTTAATGATAAAAACCTAAGTGTTGCAAAAGTAAAAGAGGAAATAGGAGAATTAATTGAGGCTGTAGACCAAGACTCTAATAAAATTCACGAAGCCGCGGATGTTATTTATCATTTAATGGTTTACCTAGAAGCTAATAATATTAAAATCGAGGACGTAATGAGTGAACTTAAGAAAAGAGAAAAATGAGTTACGACAAAAATAATATATTTGCAAAAATTCTTAGAGGGGAAATACCGTGTAAGAAAGTTTTTGAAAACGATTACGTTTTATCTTTTCACG
>CAJWMT010000095.1:0-8549 GCA_913044275.1 uncultured Cellvibrionales bacterium | reverse complement strand
CGTATCAAAATGTCTATATAGGCCGATATTCCGGTTCAATGGCCGGTCTTTAAGCCATGGATAAGGCAGAATTTAGGAGCCTAGCACACGATTATTATTATTGTCTGTAGACAATGAAATAACTTATTGACAACACAAATAAATTAAATTACGTTCTCAATGTCGGAGTATTTTACGTGCGCAAACCAATATCTTTGCTAAATTTTCGTGGTTTGGGTTAAAGATAAAGTTTGCCAAGCAAAAGCATCTTGGTAGCGTCAATTGCGCAGAGTATTTAGTCAGACAATCGCAGCAAATTTGACAAAACAACAGGTCTCGTAAGAATAATTACCGTATAAGATATTACAATCAATGATAGATTTAAGGAGTTGAACGATGTCCAAACCAAGAATTCGCTTTGGTGCCTTTATAGCTAACCATGCACCTAATGACGAAAGTGCTGCAGCTTCCATTCAGTTTGATCTTGATCTGGTGGAGTTGCTGGACAAGCTTGATTATGATGAAGCTTGGTTTGGTGAACATCACTCGGGCGGATGGGAGATTTATCCCAGCCCTGAAGTAATGATCGGAGCCGCTTCGCAGAGAACCTCTAGAATTAAGTTGGGGACCGGAGTTGTCTCGCTACCCTACCATCATCCTTTCCATGTCGCTGACCGACTTCGTCAGATCGAATATCTTTGCCGAGGCCGAGCCATATTCGGATTTGGCCCAGGCGCGCTGCCATCTGATTCCTATATGGTCGGTGTTCCTGTATCGAAAGCACGGGATCGTATGGAAGAAGGAATTGAAGCTGTTGTTGCTCTGCTGAAAGGCGAAATCGTTACGAGAGAAACGGAGTGGTTCAAAATGCAAGAGGCTCGACTTCAACTAGGACCATATAATGGTGAGATGTCTGAAATGGCAGTGGCAAGCCAAATCTCTCCAACTGGTGCCCGTGCAGCAGGCAAATACGGTTTGGGACTCCTCTCGATTGGTGCCACATCGCAAGGTGGTTTCAACTCGCTCCGAGCAAATTGGCAAATAGCTCAGGAAGTAGCGAAAGATCACGGTCAAACCGTGAATCGAGCTGGATGGCGCCTTGTCGGCCCAGCTCACGTTGCTGAAACCCGAGAAAAGGCTCGCGCAAACATGCGATTTGGCCTAGAGAAATGGATTGATTATATCTCTAAGGTCGCCGCCCTTCCGTTGGCGCCTCCTCCAGGTGTAGACGCCGTCGATCATATGGTTGATACTGGCTTCGCAGTCATTGGCACCCCGGATGACTATGTCGAACATATCGATCGCCTTGCTCAGGAGTCTGGCGGATTTGGAGCATTTCTGCATCTAGAAACACCTTGGGCTGATTGGGAAGAAAGACGTCGCTCATATGAGCTAATAGCACGTCACGCAATTCCAAAAATAAATCGGCTGAATGACGCCAGGCTTTCTTCTGAAAACTGGCTTCGAGAGAACAACGATATGTTCCGAGGACACCTGCAATCGGCAATCAAGGCGAAAGTAGACCAGCACGCAGAAGAAAAAGGCATGGAAAATATTTCGCCCGACATCATGGCAGCATTCAAGGACGTTAAATAACCGAGAAGCAGGTTTCAAACAGGATTACTCCTTGTGCCACTACTGTGGCGTTGAATGTAATCGATTAAGTATGTTGGAGGCACCGCCTCGTCGATGCTCTGAAACTCCTAATCCTGGAGGAGATCTGGTGGCGCCACTTGGAGAAATGGAGCACTCTTGAGAACTAATAACGGCAAAAAAGTTGATTATCGTGTTCGAGAAGTACCCGCCGTCAGGAAAGCTGTAGCTATATTGAACGCGCTTTCGAAGCAAGCAGAACCCATTGGGGTGACAGACGTTAGCAAGAAGCTTGGGATAGTTCCAAGCACATGCCTACACATCATGAGGGTGCTGGTGTCTGAAGGTTTAGTCACAATAAATCCAGAGACAAAGCGTTATTCTTTGGATGTTGGCATCCTCTCTCTGGCGAGGGGCTTAATGACAGAGAATGAACTTGTTAAACGCATCCAGCCTCAATTTAATCGCATATCGAGTGAATTCAATGCGACCTTGGTAGCCGTTAAAGTCATCGATATTCAACACTCAGTAGTGATAGCCGTTAGCCACTCTCAGAGTACTATGCGCTTAAACGTTGAGGTTGGAAGTCGATTTCCCACATTAGTGAGTGCTACCGGTCGGTGTTATGCCGCTTTCGGTGGAGAATCAGAGACAGAAGTTATTGAACATTTTCAGCGCCTTCGCTGGAGCACCCCTCCAAGCATCGGGGAATGGAAACAGCAGGTGGATGAAACTTCTGCCAGGGGATATGCTGTGGATGCTGGAAATTATATTTCTGGCCATATGGTTATTACCGTCCCAGTATTAAGTCATGACATAATGAAATATGGCATATCTGCAGTGGGGGAGGCCAAAATTATCAACAATAGCGAAGAAGTTTTAGCCCAAAAGCTATCAGAGATCGTAAATAACACGAATTTTTAGTGCATGCACTTAAGGCCGTTTCCAAGCAGTGCATAAAAATTATGACTAGACCAGATGGCTGAGAACAAATAAGATAGAAAACGTTTCGCTTGCCGAAACGGTATTTCCTGAATGTCAATTTTTTGTGCGCATTCGTGCAAAAACTTTTTTGTATTTTGACACAAACTCTAACGATAAATACCATAAGTAAAAGTTAAAGGGAGAGAGAGAATATGTATCTAAGAAGGTTTACAAAGCTCGTGTTTGTGAGCTACTCGATGAGTTTTCTAGCGCTGATTTTGACAAGCCCGTCACTTTTTTCGCAAAGTCTTGAACTGGAGGAGATAACGGTGACTGCCAGAAAGACTCAAGTCGAGTTGCAAGATGCTGCAATCGCCGTGTCGGTAACCTCGGGTGAAGACTTTGACAAGTCAAATGTAATGAAGTTGGATAATTTCAATGGATATGTGCCAGGCTTGGTTGTAGCAAAAAATGATGGGGCTGGTCGAGTAGTTACAATTAGGGGCATTGGATGGGAAACAGCTCAAAATTTAGCGTCACAACCTAGTGTGCTAACTTATATCGACGGCATCTATCTTGCCAATCCGTTATCAATGGGTCTTGATCTAGGGGAACTTGAACGATTTGAAGTCTTCAGGGGGCCACAAGGAACTGAATTCGGGCAAGGCACCACGGGCGGTGCAATTAATTTGGTAACGAAGAAACCAATTTTGGGGGAAACAAGCGGCTATTTTGAAGCAGGTTATGGCAATTATCAAACTGTAAACGTTCGAACTGCCCTAAACCTCCCCATGGGCGACAACTCAGCTGTTCGTGCTTCAATCCAGAAACACAGTCATGAGGGATTTGCTGAAATTAAAGGGGGCGCATTAGACGGATATGAACTTGATGATGCCGATTCGATTACCGGGAGGCTTGCATTCCTTTGGGAACCGTCGAGTTCCACCTCAATTCTCTTGCAAGGCTTCATTCATGAGTCGGATCAGAATGCTGCAGCTCAGAAAAATATTGCGGATCCGAATTCCAATCCTAGAGAACTCACTCAAGATTATCCCGGGATTTTTAATCTAGATAATCAGAGCCTGTCGTTGATAATTGAGTGGGCACTCTCCGATAACCTAAGCCTAAAATCATTGTCCGGTTATCAGAAACTGGAGAAGGAACAAACAACCGACGGAGACCGTCTATCGGAAGATACCATTGCAATCGACCGACTGGGATTCTTTTCACCTGATAATTGGGATGTTTTACCTTTTTGGGACAATAATTCTGAAGCTACCAGTCAAGAGATCGTACTAAGCTATAAAGGCGATAAAATCGATTGGGTGTTGGGGGGCTACTATCTAGATCATGATAACTATAACGACTTTCTCGAGGCAACTGGAAGCGCCCCATTCTCCGCGTCAGCCTCTGCCGTTGCCAATCCCAGCGTCGCCACGCTGCCACCATTCCGATCAGTCCTTAATTTTACCGAAACTCGTACCGTTTCTAGGGAGGATCTTGCGTTATACACTCAAGCCACGTTTAGATTGACTGACAAGATGGCAGTTACAGCGGGCATCAGATGGCAAGATGAGAAGCAAACCGATTTCGGTGAACAGTTTTTTGGAATCTTTGGCCCGTTTTCTCGAGACACTAACGACGAAGCGGTAACATGGAAGCTTGGAATCGATTACAATATTTCTGATGAAAGCATGGTTTATGCCCTTGCATCCACTGGATGGAAAAATGGCGGGACAAATCCCGGCGCAATAACAGGCGGAGCCATAATGCTTCCAATCGGATTCGAACCGGAAGAGGTTATGGCGTTTGAAATAGGAAGTCGTAATACGTTTATGGACGGCCGCGCAAGATTTAACATAACCGCCTTCTTGTATGATCATGACCATCTGCAGTACATATTTGAAGATCCGGTGCCGCATGGCGGCGGCACAAACACAATTTCCGAATTGGAGGAATCAGGGATAGAAACTGAATTCAGTTTCCAAATGACCGAGACCTTGAGGCTCGATGGAATGATCGCTTGGCAAGACGGGGAAGTGAAAAGCAATGAGTTTGCCATGGATGTTATTGATTTTCGTGAAGCACTTTCTCCCGGGGTTGGATATTATACTGACGGCGGTTTCGGCGCTAAAATGGGGTTAGCCATGTCTACCAGTTTAAACGGCAATGAACCACCCAAGATGCCTGACGTTATGGCAAGAATTGGTCTGACCAGCAGCCAAACTATGAGTGATGGCAGTTTGCTGGACGCACGGATCGAGTATGTCCATCGAGGAAAAATGCAAGCAAGGATTTTCAATAATCCTCTTTATGATAGTGTGCCTAGCTACGATATTTTCAACATAAGCCTGAATTATCAACCCGCTTCGTCTAGCGCACTGTCGTACAGTCTTGTGGTCTCAAACGCGACCGATGAGGATGGCATAAACAACATTTTTAACAATCCTTTCGGAATTTGGTCAACGAGCAATGAGTATATTCCGCCGCGTCAAGTAATCGGATCGGTGAGATATGAATGGTAATGTAAGGAAATGATTGGCTCCAATGAGGTCTAGCTTTTTGGCAAGCACTTTAAGGCTGGGCCTCTTCGAGGCTATTCGCTGCAGTTTTAATAAATGAAGACAGAACGAAATAAATTGCCCAAGGTTGTCTCAATCGACGGCCAGTCCAATAACATGCTTGCTCTGGGTGGCAAGAAAGTATTGGAAAGAGCGTTCAAGTTGGTGCAGAGCAAACATCCAAAGAAACCTCTTGATTTGAGTGTTGGTTTTGATTGGCGGCATTTTGTAACCGAACTAGACTGCAGCGGACAAGATTTAGACGAGTTAGACCTCTCACCATATCCTAATTTGAATGAGCTTTGGTGCGAGTTCAACAACCTCTCGAGGATTGACCTTTCCCCGACACCAAAGCTCAGGGTTCTATATTGTGACCACAACCGCCTACAAGACCTAGACCTGTCGCACACTCCCCAATTAAAATGGTTAGATTGCCGATCAAATAAACTTGCTCAACTCGATCTCTCTTATACATCAGCATTAACAGAGTTAAGATGTGATGGCAATAACCTAACGGAACTAGATGTTTCCCACACTCCTGATCTGATGAGTCTATACTGTTCAGAAAATTACCTTCGAGACGTCAACCTGAGCCATCTACCGAGATTAAAAGTGCTTTACTGTCAAGAGAACCAAATTTCAAACCTTGATCTATCCATGACACCGGAATTGAAGTGGCTACACTGTTGGGATAATAGACGCGTGCAGATAGCTAACTAGCTCAAATTCCGAGTTACTAGTAGTTGAATGGCGCTTGTACAATCGGAAACTCTTTTGCAGACGCTCATCAACAGTGACTCCATCATGAGTGCAATCTCTTATATTCCCTAGGACTAACCCCGTATTTGTTGCGAAATACCCTGCTGAAATGAGCCGACCCATTGAAACCCCAACGGAAACAAATTTCTGATATAGACAACTGATTGTGCAACGGGCTTACTAGGTCAGCCTTGCTTCTTTCTAATCGACGATTACGAAGGTAGTGGCTAAAGGTAGTGCCCGCAGTGGTAAACAGTTTTTGTAGATATCGCGTGGAAACTCCGTGACCAGCAGCAACAGACTTGAGGTTAAGATCGGGGTCACTCAACTCTGTTTCGACTGCCTGGCAGATACTATGTAGGTGAGACGCTTTTGCTCCAACGACTCCTCCTAAGCCGAATGCAGCCTTTTCTTCACCCAAACAACTAATTAAAAGTTCCGTGACAGCCAACTCAACGGGTCGTAAGTCTGCTGAAGTAATTTCATGGAGTGTCTTGGCAGTGGCGCATAGAAACTCGGAGAACACATAAGCTAAACCGGATTTCGCATGAAGAAAGCCGATTTTCATAGACGACGGCGAAAGAACCCTAGCGCTCAAAGTTAATCGGGGAATACGAATATGAAGCATCTGAAAGCTTTCGTTAAAACGCATTGTTGCCTCCGCTCGACATGGTCCATATGCGATGTCGCCAGGATGCAAATCTTCGAAACCATCGTCACTATGCAGTTGAGCTGATCCATGAATGATAACGACCAACCAGATAGCATCGCTCTGCTCTAAATATTTGCCTGATATTTGATGAGCCGACGCGCTAACCATAGCGAATTCCATGCCCAACGGAGATTCATGAAATGACACTGAGCCAAAAAAATCCTGCTCTGTGGGCACGTCGTAAACGGGGAGTCCCAAACGACTCATTATATCCTTCCAAACCGTGGCTCTCTCTTGCAACGGGAAGTCTTGCAAACTTGAGTGCCAAGCATTTTGTGCAGGATAAGGGTTCATATTATTATATTTTTCTTCTATATGAGTTTTAAAGGGATTGTCATTAAATAGTTGGATATTTGGCTTTGTCTGGCAAACCCGAGCGGCCCGTAATCGCCTCTCCCATCTGTTGGGCATCTGCCCAAAGTTTGGCCTCATCGACTGTCGTGCAAATTCCATTTTCAACCACTAACTTCCCGTCAACCATAACTGTGTGCACACCTCTTCCGTCCGCAGACCAAACAAGCTGATTCATCACATTTAATAGTGGGCGCCATTCTGGTCTATCAGTATCGTGGAGGACCAAATCCGCTTTCTTTCCGGCTTCGAGGCTTCCTATCTGGTCTTCCATTAGCATCGTTCGAGACCCGTCGATAGTGGCCATCTCGAAAGCCTTTTCGGCTGGAAACATCTGAGGGTCCTGTCGCGCGTCTTTAAAAAGGCCGGCTACCAGATAGGCTGCTCTCATCAAATCTGAGTAGTTTGATGCATTGTTACCGTCAGTTCCGAGAGATACATTGACTCCTTTCTGAACCATTTCCGGAAATTTTCCAACTTGAGTAATGCCATAAGAAACCTTGAGCGCAGTTGTGGGGCAATGGGCCACACTGGCGCCAGCCTCTGCCAAAATTGCTATCTCTTCATCAGAGACTCGAACACAATGTGTCAAGGCACACTTACTATCAAGCACACCAATATCAGCTAAGTGAACTATAGGCCTTTGACCAAATTCGGCTATGAATCCTTCCGGGTCCATTTCAGCGGGCGACATGTGAAAACTCATACCAACGTTATATTCATCCGAAAAAGTCTTAGCTGCCTTCCACAAAGGGTCGCTGCAGGTCGTGTGCCCAACGACAATACTCCACGCGGATAACAGCGCTTCCTTATCATTATATTTTTCCAGTTGCCGCTGGAGATTCCCAATGGCTGTATCAGTAGACTGCCTGTAGACCGAAGGCTCTGGTGGAAGATCCCATATCCACTTTCCGACTCTGCCTCTGATCCCTACCTTACTTAGTTCTTCAAAAACATCATCGAGATGCAAAATCGTTCCAGCCTCAAGGAAACAAGTCGTTCCGCTTCGGAGCATCTCTACAGCAGCCAGTTTGGCCGAAACAATTTCTTCTTCCGGTCTTTGCACGGAGTATAAGGTGCATAACCAAACAAAGACGTTCTCAACAAAAGGAGTGTCGTCTGGCACATAACCTCTAGTTATTGGCTCTCCCGTGATATGGATATGCGTATTGATCATCCCAGGCGTGGCAACAAAGCGGTCCCCGCCTATTCTTCTCTCAGGATCATACCTGAGTTCCAGGTCGGTAGTTTTACCAACGTCGATTATTTTATCGCCATCAATTGCCAATGACCCTCTATGAATTATGTCGCGAGTTTCATTCATTGTCACGACGTACCAAGCGTCGACTAGTGTATCAATTTTTTTTGGTGCCTCAGATTTCATGTGTACACTCCTATGTCTACTATTTTTTTGCGCCCACAAATACCATGTTAAAGCCAATGGGCTCGACAACTCGAATTCTCTCCAAACCCCGGTCCTTCATCCAAGAGTGCATCTGTTCGAAAGTTACGACTCCTCCATTGAGCGTATTAGCAAGCATAGTCATCCCCATTTGAACGCCAAATGCATTCAACTTGCGTTCATTGTCAGAAAAATAATCAGCAACGATTAACTGTCCTCCACTTTTTAGAGCATTCACTGCCTTTTCAATTAAACTCTGAGCCAATTC
>CAJWMT010000094.1:0-8923 GCA_913044275.1 uncultured Cellvibrionales bacterium | reverse complement strand
GAGAGTTGCATATAGCAACTCCAGGTTTTGATTGGTCTTCAATAAAAGCATCTATTGGTAATTTATCTCTTTTTGCAGAGAAGCAGATAATTGAGTTGCGTTTACCTACAGGCAAACCAGGAAAAATTGGTAGTGCGGCGATAATTGACATTGTTGAACAATCTGATTCTGATATTTTATTTATTGTTGTTAGCTCAAAACTCGATCGAAGCAGTAGCTCAACAAAGTGGGTCAAAGCGATTGATAAGAGGGGTGTTTTATTGCCATTCTGGCCAATAAGCATAAGCGAGCTCCCAAAATGGATTGCAAACAGAATGAGGCTATCTGGCATGAAACCGGACAGAGAAGCAGTCATGCTCATCACTGAGCGTGTGGAAGGTAACCTCCTTGCAGCCCATCAAGAAATTACAAAACTTCGCCTTATATTGGGAGAAGGTAAAGTAAATGCAGATACAGTAAGAAAAGCTGTAGCAAACAATAGTCGTTATGATGTTTTTAAATTAACAGATGCTGCACTGCAAGGGGATGGCTATCGCTCTATAAAAATTCTTAGCAGACTACGTAAAGAGGGCGTAGAACCAGTAATTGTGACATGGGCGCTGTCAAAAGAAATAAGAACTCTAGCAGTTTTGGGAGATACTATTAAGCAGGGAAAAGATTTAGGCAAAGCAATGCAAAAATCAGGTATCTGGCAAAATAGGCATAATTTAGTTCGTAATTGCATTGGTCGTCATCAAAATGGAGACTTTTACAAAATGCTTAAAGTTTCAGTGCGCGCAGATATGGCGGCGAATCTAGCGATCGATGAACTTTTAGGGGCAAAATAAGATGCGTCAAGTAGTTCTTGATACCGAAACGACTGGTCTTGAAGTTGAGAGAGGGCACCGTATTCTGGAAATTGGCGCAGTGGAGATTATTGATAGGAAAGCTACTGGTAATCATTTTCATGAATATATAAATCCACTGCGTGCTATTGATTCAGGTGCTTTAGAGGTACACGGGCTAACTGAAGAATTTCTGGCAGACAAACCTGTATTCCGAGAGATATCTGAAAAATTCCTCGACTTCGTTGGGGGGGCAGAGCTTGTGATCCACAATGCACCTTTTGACATCTCTTTCTTGAATAATGAGCTCAGTCAATGTGAAGAGGGTGACCTCGGCGATTGGAACAAATCGGGCGGTGAGCTGATACTCGAAGATATTTGTGGCGTTCTTGATTCACTTGCCATGGCTCGTGATATGCATCCTGGCCAAAAAAACAGCCTTGACGCGCTCTGCCGAAGATATGAAGTGGACAACTCTGGTAGGACACTGCACGGCGCTTTACTCGATGCAGAAATCTTAGCCGAAGTATTTCTCTTGATGACTGGAGGTCAAACGCAACTCTTTGAAATCACTGAGACAGAATCTGAACAGCGTAAGTCGGATGTTAAGGGTCCTGTATTTGCTATGAATGCTGATGCTTTGCGAAAAAGTGAAGTAACGGAAGAGGAGTGGCGAGCGCATCAAAGATTACTAGAGGTAATCGAAGCTACCTCCGGCGAGAAGCCGCTGTGGTCGGACATTAACGCCTGATTTTTACTTCAGAGAAGATAATTCACGCATGCCCAACCAGTTATTCCCATAGTGATGGTATACGGCAAAGCCATTACCACCATCTGACCATAACCCAGTCTAAGTAATCCAGAAAGAGAGGAGGCTAGTAAGAACAGAAAAGCTGCTTGCCCGTTTGGTGTCGCAACGCTGGGTATATTTGTTCCAGTGTTAATCGCAATCGCAAGCTTATCGAACTGCAGCCTTGAGATGATTCCGGTATCGAAAGCGGATTTTACTTCACCAATGTAAACCGTTGCGACGAAAACATTGTCGCTAATCATGGATAGTAAACCATTTGCAATATAAAAGGTGCCGGGTTGTGAGGCTTCCGGGAGCGTCAAAACATAATCAATTACTGGCTTGAAAAGATGAAGGTCATGTATCACACCCACAATGGCGAAGAAGACAACAAGTAAAGCAGTAAAAGGCAAAGCCTCTTCAAATGCCGGCCCAAGATGATGTTCTTCGGTCACTCCGTTGAATGCGGTCTGTAAAACAATAATCGTTAAACCAATCAGTCCGACTTCTGCGATATGGAAAGCAAGAGCGAATACTAAAAAAATGGCTGAAATGGCCTGAACAACTAGTCGCGCCTTATCTTTTGAGGTCCGTTGCGCAGACTCTTGCTCATCAAAGTCTATAATTATCTGTCTGACGCTCTCGGGTAATTCGCCCCCATAGTTAAAAGCCTTGGTTAACTCCAAGAAAACGCAGGTGATCAACCCGACAACAAGAACAGGCATGGTTACAATGGACATCTTCCAGAAAAATTCCATGAACTCCCAGCCCGTATAGGTTGAAATCAGGAGGTTTTGAGGTTCACCCACTGTTGTGCAAACGCCGCCAAGAGCGGTGCCAACTGCAGCATGCATAACCAAACTTCGGAGGAATTTCCTGAAGTTCTCCAACTCTTCTTGCTTGTCAGATTTTATAGTTGAATCATCCGTTACTGAAACGGGATCTTTGGCTCCATGTCCGGAGGCGACTTTATGGAAAATAGAAAAAAAAGCGACGGCCACTCCAATTACTACGGCCATGACCGTTAGCGCGTCAAGGAAGGCGGATAACACCGCTGCAATGAAACAAAACAAAAAGCTTAGAAGCACCTTAGATCGAACTGCGCGAAGAACTTTCGTGAATATGAACGTGAGAAATTCTCGCATGAAGTAAATCCCTGCCACCATGAACACGAGCAAAAGTATGACAGGGAGCGCCGCCTCTACCTCATGAATCACGGTTTTCGGAGTCGTCATTCCCAGCGCTAACGATTCAATAGCAAGTAACCCTCCAGGCTGAAGTGGGTAGCATTTAGTCGTCATCGCAAGTGTGAAAATGAATTCGAGAACTAGGAGCCAACCCGCCAAATAGGGATTTATGAAATACACAATTGGATTGATCACAAGGAACAACACTATCGCAGCCTTGTACCAGTCTGGTGAATGGCCTAGAAAATTTTCTTTAAATGATGAGAATGTCAATGTATTCAAGGTTGTATCTCGATTGCGTTAAAGCGGATCCGTCAGATCACTATTTTTAACATAAATCACTTGGTAAATCCCCTCGTTCAGTATTCAGTATTGAAGACGCTTGCTCCTTTGTGAATTATTTCCAATTTGCTGCGTAACAGAAGACCTCTTATGCTTGGAGGCTTGGATAATTCTTCTTGGAGTATTTTATGTGGCCCAGTGAGCCGGATTTGTTTCGCCCTGATAACATCGAACCTGAAGGAGCTAAAGACGGACCCTGCTGGTATTTTGCGTTCTTGGGTTCCGAGTTAGTTTGCAAATCGGTAAGTGGCTCTATAGAGCCGTTGAGTGGTGATGACTTTCGCTGGCTTGACCTCGATGTGGGCGAGAAACATTATTTAGGCGTGTATGAGGACAACCATTGTTTCGCTGTAAGAGGGAAGGGTGCCTCTCCAGAAGGTTATATCGCTTTAGACTTGCGTGGCATCTTAGGCCGGGTACAACAACCGATATTTTATTTGAGTGGTCGGGCTAAACAGATACTAGATTGGGCTGAAAGCCATGAGTTTTGCGGGAAATGTGGAGAGAAGACAGATTCTCACAAGTCGGATCGAGCAAAGATATGTCCCCGCTGCGGTTTAATATGCTACCCACGATTATCACCGAGCATTATTGTTTTGGTCACCCGTGGAGAAGAGATGTTGTTGGCAAGAAACGTCAACTGGCCGGCTGGGATGTATAGCACGCTAGCCGGATTTGTGGAGTCCGGTGAGTCGATAGAGCAGACAGTCCATAGAGAAGTGCTTGAGGAGGTTGGATTGCGGGTCAAGGAATTGAAATACTTTGGCTCTCAGAGTTGGCCTTTCCCGAATTCTCTGATGCTAGGTTTTCACGCCGAGTATCAATCGGGTGAGATAGTATGTCAGGCAGGAGAAATTGCTGATGCAAAATGGTTTGCCAGAGATTCTCTACCTCAAACTCCACCGAAAACAGCAATATCAGGATGGCTGATCGAGGAGTTCGTCAAATCCCTTGCCTAGATGTTTTCATCTGAAGCAATGCAGAGTCTGAAGAACGGGTATGAGATACCCGTTGGATCGCAGCTTCCCTGCCATGAATTCATCGATGTGATGGATTTCGCCTGACAATACTTTTGAAACACGTTCAAAACTCTCAAAATAAATGACAATTTTAGGTGCCTCATGCGGAGAAATGAATTCTAAGTCTCCATGACTCAAGAGAAAATCGACCCAATCTGTTCGCCAATCAATTCGAACTTCGCAAGAAAGATCACGAGATTGATCGGAAATGAACTTTCTTAGAATGATTGTCTTTATATTTTCTATTTCGTTCATCTATCTTTGGGATCTGTATCTCTGGATGATGATAATTTAAGTTCAAAGAGGGCATAATAAGCGAAGGATCTTCAAAGCCAATAGCGTTTTGGAGAACGTCTCCTTTTACTGGGAAAATAAATGGAATTTCTTTTCGAATATTTAGCTTTTCTCGCTCAAGCGGTCACGATAGTTGTGGCGGTGTTGGTAATAATTTCTGCCTTAGTGTCAGTAAAAACGAAGCAACCTCGAGAGAAAGGTTATCTATCTATCACTAATTTAAACGATCGGTTTAAAAGCGTTCGTTATGCGATGGAAAATGCCTTGTTAGAACCCAAAGAGTTGAAAAAGGCGAGAAAACTAGAAAGTAAGCAAGAAAAAAAAGACAAGAAGGCCATCGAGAAAAATAGTACTCAAAATTTAGATGATGGCTCCACTCACAAAAATACTGATGACGGAAAACGTTTTTTTGTGATTCGGTTTGAGGGGGATGTCGGCGCCTCTTCGGTCGACTGTTTACGAGAGGAGGTAACAGCTGTTCTTGAAATGGCTAGAGAAACGGATGAAGTGATAGCTTGTATTGAAAGTCCAGGTGGTTTGGTGCACGCATATGGTCTTGCTGCGTCACAGCTTACGAGAGTTAAATCAAAGAAGGTCTCCTTGACGGTCTCAGTGGATAAAGTGGCAGCCAGCGGAGGTTATTTGATGGCGGCCGTTGCAGATAAAATAGTGGCCGCACCATTCGCCCTTGTGGGATCAATCGGTGTCGTTGCTCAAGTGCCGAATGTACACAGGCTACTAAAGAAAAATGATGTTGATGTTGAGATCTTAACAGCGGGAAAGCACAAGAGGACGCTCACAGTGCTCGGGGAGAATACAGAAGAGGGTAAAGCCAAATTCAGGGAAGAACTAGAGGACGTACATGCACTCTTTCAAGAATTTGTACTCGGGAACAGACCAGACTTGGATATGGAAAAAGTCGCTACTGGAGAGGCTTGGTATGGTTCGAGGGCAATTGAACTTGGTTTGATAGATAGACTTGTAACGAGTGACGAGTACATTCGGGAATCCTGTGCCGATGGTGAGGTCTTTGAAGTCAAATGGAAAGAAAATGTTAAACAAATCGATCGCATATTAGGAAAAGTCTCTTTGCTTTTAGAAAGGGCATCAGAGATCTTGCGTTTCAGTCATCGGTAAATAGGAGGGTTTGATGTCCTTTAAAGCGTTTTTAGTTACGAAGGAAGAGAACAGTTTTTTTAGAAATGTGGTTGAGAGGCAATTGAGTGACTTGCCGGAGAATGAAGTTCTGATAGATGTGAAGTATTCATCTCTCAATTATAAAGATGGACTATCAGCGACAGGTAATCCAGGAGTGACGAGGGTATTTCCGCACACCCCGGGAATAGATGCGGCTGGTGTTGTTCTAGATTCTAAGGATAAAAATTTCACGGCCGGAGACGAGGTAATAGTTATTGGTTTTGATCTCGGTATGGGAACATCAGGGGGATTTGCAGAACGGATTTGTGTGCCGGCTGGTTGGGTGGTGAAAATGCCACGTGGCCTCACGATGCACAGCAGTATGTTGCTGGGGACTGCCGGTTTTACTGCCGCGGAGTGTATAGCCAAGTTAGAGCGATCGGGTATGACCACCGAATCAGGTCCTGTCCTTGTTACCGGATCAACCGGTGGTGTGGGATCAGTAGCCATAAAGTTGTTGAGCCATATTGGCTATGAAGTCGTCGCTGTGACTGGAAAGGTCGACCAGCATGACTTCTTGAAAAAATTGGGGGCTGAAGAAGTCATTAGTAGAGAGGATATGCTGGATGGTAAGGATAAGCCCCTGTTGCCCGAGAGGTGGGGTGGTGTCATTGATACGGTTGGAGGAGATATTCTTTTTAATGCGGTCAAAAGTCTAAAATATGGTGAGGGATTAGCCGCTTGTGGCTTGGTGGCATCGCCTCAGTTTTCCGCGACGGTACTCCCTTTTATCCTAAGGAATGTCAACCTGTTGGGGATTGATTCCGTTCAGCTTCCGGTGGGGGAGAAGAAACTTATTTGGGAAAAGCTCGGTTCAGATTGGAATGTGGATCTGAGTGACCTAGAAGTTCCTTTTAAGCTAGACACGCTCTCCACTGGCATAGATCGTATTTTGGCGGGCGAAATGGTTGGAAGAGGTGTAGTAAACTTAGGCGGTTAGAAGCTTGAGAATAAGAGATTTGATGCGGTATAGATGGTTAGATTTGAACGGGCAGATGAAGGAGGCGAGGTTATGGGAAAAGATAATGGTCCCTCAGAAGAAGAAAAAGACAGCAAGGTTGATGTGATTGCAATTTCAGTAATTATTTCAGCCTTCGTTGTAGGCGCGGTAGTGTTCATCTCCGGAGTATCGATAGATTTATGAGGCTAAAATGATAGATATCTCAGAAAGTGCCCAAGTGTACCTGAAAGGCTTATTGGAAAACCAAGAAGCGGAAGGGACTGCCATTAGGATTTTCGTGGCCCAGCCCGGAACTCCACAAGCTGAAACTTGCATTGCATATTGCCGCCCGGGAGAGGAAGAGAGCAATGATATTTCCGTCGACTATGATGGCTTCAGAGCTTGGTTTGAGGAAAAGAGTATTAAGTACTTGGAAGATGCGGAAGTAGATTACAAGAGTGATGAAATGGGTGGTCAGCTTACCATTAAGGCCCCTAATGCAAGGGTGGCTCAGGTAGGACCAGACGCGTCCCTAGAGGACAGGATAAACTATATTTTACAAAATGAGATTAACCCAGGTCTGGCAGCACACGGAGGCATGGTCTCTCTGGTGGAGATTACAGAGGATAAGCACGCCGTATTGCAGTTTGGAGGCGGATGCCAGGGCTGCTCTGCAGTGGATCTGACTCTTAAAAATGGGGTTGAAACTAGCCTCTTGGATCAGCTGCCAGAGCTTGCTGGCGTGTTAGATGCGACCGATCATAGTTTTGCTGAGAACGCTTACTATAGTTAGAGAAAAAAGCGACCTCATCACAGATCAATCGTTTGGCTACTGTAGCATGCAGAGGAGACCTAACCAGATTGCGATTTGACGTTCGAGCAGCGTTAGGTAGGCAACGCAGTATGGAAATCTCTCAGAAGCTTCTCAGTCTCCTCCCAACCAATACAAGCGTCGGTAATGGAGACGCCGTATTGCAGTTCTTGAGAACTATCGACTTTTTGATTCCCCGGTTTTAGGTTGCTCTCTAGCATTACGCCTCTAATAGAATTATTTCCTGCGGTTATTTGTTCAGCGACAGCCTCCAAAACAGGGCCCTGCTTGGTGTGGTCTTTGTTTGAATTTGCATGCGAGCAATCGACCATGATTGCTTGGGTTGCCCCGATGCTCTCCAGCTCTGCCTCGCATGCCGCTATATTCTCCGGGTAATAGTTTGGTCCACCTGCCCCACCGCGCAAAACAACGTGTGCATGCGCATTGCCTTTTGTTGTTATTATGCTGACCTTTCCATCTGGGCTGATACCCAGGAAACGGTGAGGGCTTTTGACTGATTGGAGAGCGTTCAAGGCAACGTCCAACGATCCATCAGTCCCATTTTTGAAGCCAACCGGGCAGCTGAGGCCAGAAGCCATTTCTCGATGCGTTTGTGACTCAGATGTTCTGGCCCCTATTGCTGTCCAAGAGAACAACTCTTGCAGATACTGCGGAGTAATAGGATCGAGAGCTTCATTGGCTAAAGGCAAACCTAGCGTTGATATATCAAGCAGTAGCTTTCTGGCAATAGCGAGGCCTTCCGCGATTTTGAAGCTGTCATCTAAATGAGGGTCATTGATTAAGCCCTTCCAGCCGACCGTACTTCTTGGTTTCTCGAAGTAGGCTCTCATAACTATGAAAAGCTTGTCATTAAGTGATTCGCTCAGTGCCTTAAGTTTCGCTGCATAATCAATAGCTTCTTTCGGGTTATGAATCGAACACGGGCCGACAACCAAGAGTAAACGTTTGTCTGTACCGTCGATAATGGATCTAACAATTTCCCTATTTTGGGCTATCCCTTGTTTGACTTCTTCAGTTGCGGGTAGCTGGCGTTTCAGTTCTTCCGGTGTGATCAGTATTTCTTGATTATCAATATTTACGTTGTCTAATTTCATAGAAGGCCTTACCTGTGCTCTGGCGCCATATTTCAAACGCCGATTTGAGAGTCGCCGCGAGAGTCTGTTTGCGAGCGGAAATACTAAGGAAAATCGACTGCTTTTTAAATACGCTCCTAAAGCTCCTGCAGAACGTCAATGCCGGTGAAATACAGCGCGGTTCTTACGTTGCTGGAAGAATTTGGATAAAGATTTGTTATTGCCGCCCGATACCTCTCCAATTGGACAGCATATCGATTAAGCTGAATTTTTAAAAACTCGTCGAGTGTCTCTGAAGGATTGGGAACACTGGTCTTGTAATCGATAATCCAGTGCTCATTTTCGAATTCGAAATACCGATCAATAATTATATGCCGGTGTTCATCCGCATTCTCCCTGATGGATAATTCCCACTCGCTCTTCGC
>CAJWMT010000093.1:0-8958 GCA_913044275.1 uncultured Cellvibrionales bacterium | reverse complement strand
ATTTTCAGACGAGTAATTTATTCGCAAGTCAGCACCGGCGTCACAGGCATAATCTAGCTTATCCTCTGTGCTTGCGGCTGCTATTACATTTGCTCCCATCGCCTTTGCGATTTGGATACATGAAACGCCAACACCTCCTGCTGCTCCGAGGACAAGCACGTTTTCGCCTCTCTGTAATTTCGCCTGCTGCTTTAATGCATAGTAGGAAGTGCCGTATGTAATTGCAAAACCAGCTGCCTGCTCAAAGGACATTCTATTGCCTTTCAAGAATGTCGAATGCTCTGAGGTGACTATCTGATCTGCAAAAGCGCCTGTCTGAGTGGTGCCGATCACTTCATCGCCTATTGAACGAGAACTGACTCCCTCCCCCACCTTAGAAATGACACCGGATACTTCAGTACCGGGAATAAAAGGCAAGGGGGGTTTAAACTGATACTTCCCTTCGACGGTCAATATGTCCGGGAAGTTGACTCCCGCACCTCGCACATCAATAAGAACTTGACCCTTTCCGGGTTCGAGATCATCCCGTTGCTCCAAGACCATATTCTGGGTCGACCCTAATTTCTTGCACACCAATGCTCTCATAATTGTCAATCCTCTTTAAATGAGATTTCCTCAACAGGTCAGTCTCCAAAGCGAGCATGCCCCACCTACACCAGTGCGCCTCCCGATCAAACATTTTTACTGACGATACCGACTCAACTCGCGACGCGCAACAACCATACGATGCACTGCGTCAGGCCCATCCGCGAATCGCAATGTTCTTTGAGCACCATACATAACCGCCAATGGCGTATCCTGCGAGACACCCAAGCCTCCATGCATCTGCATTGCTTCGTCAATAACTTTCAATGCCATATTTGGTGCTTTGGTTTTGACCATAGAGATAAAGGGCTGAGCCGCATCGACGCCCTCATGATCCATAAGCCATGCTGCTTTTAGACATAGAAGACGGACCATTTCAATATCCATTCGAGCATCAGCAATGATATCCACATTACCCCCCAGTTTTGAAAGAGTCCTGCCAAAAGCCTTCCGACTCTCTGCTCTTTCGCAAAGAAGTTTCAGTGCAGCCTCAGCCACTCCAATAGATCGCATACAATGGTGAATTCTTCCCGGACCGAGTCTTCCTTGAGCGACCTCGAAACCCCGACCGGGACCCAAAATCATATTCTCCTTCGGCACTCGTACATTCGTGAACCGCATGTGAAAGTGCCCATGCGGTGCATCATCTCTTCCGAAAATGGTCATCGGTCGAATTAGTTGCACACCTTGAGTGTCTTTCGGTACTAGAACTTGAGAATGTTGAGCCTTTCGAGGCGCATTTGGATCAGTATTAACCATAACAATCATAATTTCGCAGCGCGGATCTCCGACGCCTGAGATCCAGATTTTCTCTCCGTTGAGAACCCATTCATCGCCATCCAGCACACAAGACATCGAGATATTCGTTGCATCAGAGGACGCCACGCTAGGCTCTGTCATTACATAGGCAGAGCGAATTTCACCTGCCAATAAAGGTTCAAGCCATCTCTGTTTTTGATCTTCGGTGCAATAGCGCGACAATACTTCCATATTCCCTGTATCGGGGGCTGAGCAGTTAAACACTTCCGGTGCAAGATGCGAGCGACCAGTTTCCTCAGCAATGTATGCGTATTCGACTGTGCTAAGCCCGTATCCTCCCTCGTAATGAGTAAGAAAAAAATTCCATAGATTTCGGGCCTTAGCCTTAGATTTCAGCTCTTCTAATATTTCTGTTTGACGCGAGGTGAACTGCCATCGATCATCCTTTTCAATTTCCTCATGATACTCAGATTCCATTGGCAGTATTTCATTGTCTATAAAGTTCTTAACCTCTTTCAAGATGGGTTTTAATTTTTCACTAACACCTAAATCCATTGTTTTTCTCCAATTAATTGTCTCAACTCGGAAGGTCACAGGAACTCTGGGTTGAAAGGAATTAAAATACCAAAAGGTCTAGCTGGGGTTAGATCTAGTACCCGGTCATCATCGCGAACCGATCACCATGGTAGCTATAATCACCATAAAGCATTTGCGCAGGCCTAGCTCGTTTAATAAAAAAACCTATATCATATTCATCAGTCATTCCCACGCCTCCATGCATCTGGATTGCCTCATTCGTGCTCAATTCAGCCACCTCGCAGAGCTTGGCCTTGGCAATGCTTGCCAATCCGGGAACCCTAAAATCACCCTCATCGATCGCGCTTAAACACTTGAGGACGATAGATTTGCAGAGTTCAATCTCACTCCACCAATGAGCTGTCCGATGCTGCAGTGCTTGAAAAGAACCAATCAAGGACCCAAATTGCTTCCGTTCTTTCAAATATCGAAGCGTGCGATCGAATGATTCTGTTGCAATACCCAACAGCTCGGCGGCTAGGTGGGCATTTGCAATATCAAGAACTGAGGAGAGCCCTGCAAAACCACTACCCTCAGGCCCTAGCAAGTTTTCGAGAGGCACTATCACTTCATTAAAGTTAATGATTGAAACGCTGCGGCTATCGACCGTCGGAGTGCGCAAAATTTCTAATCCAGGAGACTTGGCATCAACCAAGAAAAGAGAAATTCCCTCTTTATCGCCAACCTCTGCCTGAGTTCTCGCAGCGACGATTAATTTAGCTGAAGAGTGACCATCTATAACTCCGTATTTTGTCCCGCTCAATCGATAACCGTCAGGCATTTTGAGTGCTGATAGTGCTATATCGTGCGGCCCATGATGCCGTGACTCATCTATTGCCAAAGCGAGCATGAGCCGGCCAGCGGCAATCTGTGGAAGCAATGTTTCTTTTTGCCTTTCATCGCCCAGCAAATTAATAGCAGAGACTCCGATTACAGCGCTGCTGAACAAGGGGGATGCTGCCAAGGCACGACCGCTTTGCTCCATAATCTGACCCATGCCAACATGTCCAAATCCCAAACCACCATATTTCTCTGGCACTAAAATAGCTGCCCATCCCATGCCCACCATTCTTTTCCACAGTGAATGGCAATAATCGCTGCCATCCTCTCTCAGTCGGCGTAACTCCGACATGGGGGCAAATTCCGCAAAAAAACCTTGAGCAGATTCTTTGAGCATTTGTTGCTCTTCGTTAATTATTAAAGCCACATTGAACTCCTTCCGTTTCCTACCCGAGACCAAGAATGTTTTTCGCTATAATGTTGAGTTGAACCTCTGAAGTGCCACCCTCGATAGAATTACCTTTGGTCCTTAGCCAACTGCGCGCGAGCCAACCCTCTCTGGAGGCCGCTCCCTCCCACTCTATAGCTTCACCACCTTTCAGTTTCATCATGGTTTCAAAGCGGCGTTTATTCAGTTCTGTGCCATAATACTTCAGCATCGCAGACGTCGCACCGACGCCTTGTCCTGCTTTTGCCTCGTCAGAGACTCGTTCAGCAGTGAGGGCAAATACTGCAGCATCAACCTCCCAGCGGATGACGTCATTTCGCAAGAGTTGATTGGCTAACCGTCCTTGTTTTAGTCCTACCGACTCTGTGGCGTATTGACCTAGACTTCTGAAGCCAGCGTCTCGAGTCCCAAACCCTCCGATCATCTCTCTCTCATGCGTTAGAAGATATTTTGCTATGGTCCAACCATGATTAATCTCACCCACTACCTGGCCTTTATCTACCTTTACATCATCTAAAAATGTTTCACAGAATGGCGAACTCCCAGATATCAGCTTGATTGGCTTTGGCGTGACACCTGGCGTTTTCATATCAAAAAGCAAGAGGCTGATTCCCATCTGTTTTTTGCCATCGGAATCCGTTCTTACGAGGCAAAACATCCAATCCGCTTTATCCGCGTAAGATGTCCAGACTTTCTGCCCATTGACGACAAAGTGGTCCCCCATATCGGTGGCTTTTGTCTGAAGTCCCGCCAAGTCCGATCCTGCGTTTGGTTCAGAATAGCCTTGGCACCATCGGATTTCGCCTCGAACAATTGGCGGCAAATGTTGCATCTTAAGTTCTTCCGAACCAAACTTGATCAGAGCTGGTCCGAGCATATCGATACCGAAGCTATTCAGCGGACGCCTCGCCTTGATTTTTGCCATCTCTTCCCGAAGAATTTTCGCTTCTTCTCTACTTAAACCGCCTCCCCCATACTCGGTTGCCCACATTGGAGCAGTCCAACCTTTCGCGGCCATACGCTGCATCCAGAGTTTTTGCTCCTCGCATGAAAAGTTCGGATTTCTACCCCCCCAACAAGTATCCTTGTCGCTTTGCGCAGGAATGCGCATACTTGGGGGGCAGTTATCTGATAACCACTCTCTAGTTTCTATCCTAAAATTTTGCAAATCAGTCACTATCAACTCCTTTCCATGAAAACGTCACCGTTACGGCTATTGCATCCGTGGCGATCATTATTCAGATCTGTTGTCGCGCTGAAACTTAACTTATGTTTATTCAACTATCAAGCGAGAATACAGGATCTCTAAGTTGAGAAGCGAATAATGTGAAAAGATATGCTTATCAATTACCTATAGACACACTAAACCCTGAGATGTCTACCTACATTCGCGCGTTGGCGTTTTAATCGTATACTCAGAAATTTCATTCTAAAGGACTACCAACAACCAATTCCTGTAAGGATGATCTAATGCCCGACGGGATCGAGACAGACGTATTTGTTCCTCTTTCAACAAATACGTGGGTAAAAGTACCGAATGCGGACGCCAGAACTTCATCGTCCTTAAAAATAGCTATGCCGTACTGGACCGAACTATTTCCCAATTTATTCACCCTCAAAGCTGACTGGATGGTACCAGGGAATGCTACAGGACTTCGATATTGACATTCTGACGCCACAACAAATGCAACAATGTCACCCCCCTGAATCTTCAAACCACCTTCTTGTATCAGGAAGTGATTCGCAATAGTGTCGAAATAACTGTAATAAGTGACGTTGTTGACATGACCATAGATATCGTTATCCATCCAACGGGTTGCGATGTCCAAAAAGTAGCGATAATTAGCTTTTTTTAAAACTGCCTCGGAACTCATGGAACAAGACTAATATGCTTTGCGATAGATTGCCAGCGCATCCGGTTTTTCCATCTCCCGCGGATTATTAATTAGCAATCGGGTCTGTAACATAGCTTCATCCGCCAACATTTCCAAGTCATCTTCCGGAATGTTTAATTCTCTGAGTGCTGTGGGCAATCCAAAATCTCGCGCCAAATCCAAAAAATACTCAGCCAGCATTACTGTTGACTGACCCTGCATCAGCGCCTTGTCTGAACCAAAAATGGATGGCACTAGCTGATAGTAAAGCGAGGCCGCGCTCGGTTCATTAAATCGAAGTACATGGGGTAAAACCAGAGAATTAGAGAGCCCATGCGGAATATGGTAGTTTCCTCCAAGTGGGTAAGCTAAAGCATGAACCGCTGCAACCGGTGCGTTTGCAAACGCTTGACCAGCCAACATAGCACCAATCAACATCTCTTGCCGAGCAGAGAGATCATTCCCATTGTGCACCGCTTTACTGATGTTAGTTGAAAGCATGGAAAGACTCTCCTTTGCCAGCATATCAGAAAGAGGATTCTTCAACCGAACAGACGTAAATGCCTCAATAGCATGAACCATAGCGTCTATTCCAGTAGCAGCGGTTACATGGGCAGGCAATCCTAAAGTCAACGAAGCATCGAGAATAATATTGTCTGCGAGAAGGGATCTACTGACCACTCCCGCTTTGGTTGTTTTACCCGTTGTGATGATAGAAACCATAGTGGCTTCAGATCCAGTTCCGGCAGTCGTTGGGACTTGTATTAGCGGGAGTCTGGAGCCATCGATTTTATCGACCCCATAAATTTCGGCGAGCGACTGTTTAGATTTAACTAGGACAGCTAACAATTTAGCCACATCCAAGGAACTTCCGCCTCCAAATCCAACCACACCATCACAACCTGCTTTCCTCGCTAGCTCGAGCCCAGAAAATACAACTGATTCCGGCGGGTCCGCAACGACTTCGGAAAATATGGTGACAGCAATTCCACTTTTTTTCAGACTTGTTAGGGCCGAGTCTAGCAACCCAAGGCCCAGAATTTCGGCATCAGTGACAATAAGAACATGCTTGGATGAGAGCTCTCTTACAGAAGCACCTAACTCATTAGAGCTACCGGGCCCGATACGCACATCTGACACAGATGAGAAAGAGAAGTCGTTCAACAAGGTTCATCCCCCCCTAATTTTCGATTGTTTGAGTAAAGTTTAGCATGCCTTTGTTAAAGCAACGAATGAGTATCAAACTTACTGCATGATTAAAACTTGTGCTAAACTTCTAAATAAATTGAAGCACATGAGTGACCGGCTTACTGAGTCCGGCTAGTCAACAAATATGAGAATAAACTTAATGGGTACAAATAAATATTTGACATCGTCCGTAACATATTTTTTTAATCTCTTTTGGTTTTTGGCCGTAGCTGGATTGTCAGGTTGTAGCGATAAATCAAGCACTCCAATCACGAATAACGGCCCCGACACACAAATAGAACAAATAGAGACCAAGCAAGAATATTTACAGTCATCCATTGCAAGTTGCAGCTTCGATATCATTGTAGGGGATTATCTCAAATTCAATATCAATGAAATGTGGGTAAAGAAGAGCTGTGGAACTATCTCTATAAATTTAAAACATGAGGGTAAGCTTGCAGCAAACATGATGGGACATAATTGGGTTTTAACAAAAACATCTGATGTCACAGAAATTGCTGCCGATGGAATATCCGCCGGGCTCGCAAACGATTACGTAAACGTTAAAGACAATCGAATTTTGGCTTGGACAAAGATAATCGGAGGGGGCGAAGAGACAAGCATTTCTTTGTCCACTAAAGAACTGATTGAAGGTAGCGACTATACTTTTTTCTGCTCTTTCCCTGGTCATTCATATGGCATGAGAGGCCAGTTTAACGTTAAGAGTTGATTGCAACGCAAATAAGTGACGATGTGGCACCACACATCTAATACAAAATCATAGCACGATTTTGACTTCACTCGCGATATCACTTGACTTAATATCGCAGACAACATTTCAATCTAGGGAAATAAGATGAAACAGGTTCAACTACGCAAACCAGGCGGTCTAGACAACCTACAAATAAGCGATTCAAACATACCAAATCTCAGAGAACATGAGGTATTAGTAAAGGTTAAAGCCAGTAGTTTAAATTATCATGACTTGCTGGTCGCTTTGGGGCACATACCGACAGAAGACAAGCGAGTTCCCCTCTCTGACTGTGGTGGAGAGATAATCAAGATCGGAAACAAAGTTTCGAGATGGGAAGTTGGGGATGAAGTCATGAGTTGCTGCTTCCCTAACTGGATTTCGGGTCAACCCAAACCAGAACTTCTGAGTTTTATTGGAGATAACGAGGATGGTTATGCCACTGAATATATAGCAATACCTGAAAGCGCGCTCACTAGGACCCCATCCGGGTGGAGTGCGTTACAATCGGCCACGCTGCCATGCGCAGGACTGACTGTTTGGAGAGCACTGATTGATGAGGGCAACTTGCAAGCTGAAGATACGGTGTTAGTCCAAGGTTCGGGTGGAGTTTCCGTGTTTGCCCTTCAATTAGCTAAAGCCAAAGGCGCAAATGTTATAGCCACTTCTTCATCATCGGATAAGCTTGATAAATTATCATCTCTAGGAGCGGATACAGTTATTAATTACAAAGAAAATCCGGAATGGGGCAGAGAAGTTCTCTCTGCAACACAAGGTCAAGGCGTCGATCATGTAGTAGAAGTAGGCGGCGCAAATACTTTCGGGGAGTCCATTCGATCAGTCAAGATGGGCGGCCACGTGGCACTAATCGGAATACTTGGAGGTGCATCAATAAACGAGATATTGTTACCGCGGATCTTTTTAAAACAGATACGCATAAGCGGAATTGCAATGGCAAGTCGAGCATCGCAAGAAGCAATGGTGGATTACCTCGATAATTCCAGCATACGACCGATCGTTAGTCACACATTTGGCCTTGAATCATTAAGTGAGGCATTCAAATTGCAGATGAGTAACGGTCACTTTGGCAAAATTGGAATCACAGTTTGTAATTAATCTAACCCCGATAAATTGCGCTGAAATCACAAAAAAAGTTAATTTAAGACAATATTTTGACAAAGAAACGGCGAAATACTGCCGCTTTTTTGGCACCAGTGAGCATTTAGATGCATTAGTTAGCGTAACCTTATGATTCTTGTTTTTTTTTGAAAACTATAAGTGAACTTAAAAAAGCATTGGCGGACCAAGTAAAAACATAGAACATTGATATTAGTGGCCTTTTTTCATTTTAGTTGTCTTTTTAAAAATCTGGCATCCGTCTTGCATGGTTTAATATGGGTGCTAGGTTTTTTATTATCAAGAATCTGGTGTTCAAACAGGCCGCTCTGAGTTAGAGTGTGTAGAGCCTTTAAGTAGGTAAAAAGTAGCGCGATAGTCTAAGTAGTAAGACATTAAAAAATAGTAATTTGGGAGCGAGAATATGCAAAAAATGACGTTAGTTTTGAGCTCGGTCTTTCTGGCATTTTCATTCTCTTCAATGACCGTTGCAGATGGTCATCCTGAGGGAATGAACTGGCAACCACCGCCAGAATGTGACCAAGCAAAAGCGATGTTTGACGCAGCGGGCATTGATCCAATGCAATTGGAAATGACCGCAAGTCAGCTGGATGAGTCAGGCATGAGTGATGAGGAAGTGGATGCAGAGTTGGCAAACACATTCTTCGGAGGTGACCAAGAAGCCATGGATCAGTTGTTTGACGATGCAGAAGCGACGGGAGCCAGTTTCGAGACTTGCATGCCACCGCATGACATGATGGGACCACCACCAGAGCACTGCATGGACAATCCAGACGATCCAATGTGCCATGGCGGACCCCATGATATGGGACCACCACCAGAGCACTGCATGGACAATCCAGACGATCCAATGTGCCATG
>CAJWMT010000092.1:0-9120 GCA_913044275.1 uncultured Cellvibrionales bacterium | reverse complement strand
GGTGTCAGCAGCACATGCAGCCAGTCAGCGAAGTAATCCTGACCGGTTTGAACGGGAGGAAATTGAATTTTTTAATCGTGCTCGGGAATGTTATTTAGCTCGAGCACGTGCCTTTCCGAAACGATGCAAGCTAATTGACGCCTCTCAATCCATTAGTCAAGTGCAGAGCGAGTTAAACGACCTGCTAAGGAACTTTGTGGTATCTCGGAAATGATTTCGTCTATCTCCCGTCCCTTCGAATGGCAGTTAAAGCAGTGGAGGGAAATATTATCCAGGCATCTCACAAGTGCTCTGCCACATGCCTTGTTGATATCGGGGCCAGAATTTGTTGGTAAAGAAAATTTTGCGATTGCCTTGGTTCAACGACTTTTGTGTTTATCTTCTGACCAGGGAATTGATCAAGCCTGTGGTCAATGTAAAGGATGCAATTTATGTCTTGCTGGTAACCATCCCGACCTTGTGTTGATTGAGCCAGAGGATGAAGGTAAGGAGATAAAAATCAAACAAATTCGTGCGTTAGCCTCATTCGTATCCAAATCCGCGCATCAGGGCGGATGGAAGGTCATTATGATTAATCCTATTGATAAGATGGGTCCAGAGTCGAAAGTAGCTGTGCTCAAGATCTTGGAAGAACCCCAAGGGCAAAGTGTTTTTATTATAGTCTCTCATGAAGCAGGGCGTGTTCCACCCACCATAACTAGTAGATGCCAGAAAATCATATTCCCAGTGCCACCTGAAAAAAATGTGCTTAAATGGTTGCAAGATAGCTCAAATGATGAAAATAAACTCACAAGGGCGCTTGATTTATCAAATGGAAAGCCGTTACTGGCGCAACACTATCTTTCTGGTTCTGTGGTAAAGCAGCGTGACGAATTTAATGCAATTTTAGATAACTTGTGGTTTGGTCAAATCTCGCCTGTGGAAGCAGCGAAAAAATGTCATCAAAAAAAAGCACTTGAGTTGATGGATTGGTATCGATTTCGAGTGCATAGTATGGCAAAAGATCGCTGCGACGGAGATCTAGAGCCAGAAATATTTTTTTTCTACGATAAACTTAACAAAGCCAGACATTGGTTGATTGAGTCAAACCCAAATCCTAAATTGTTATGGGAAGAGTTATTTTTTGATTGGACGGCACTCTCAAAAAAACTGATTTCATGAGTGCTCAGAAAGAGGTATTTTTATGACATTAAATACGCCGGAAGATAACCTTTTCTTTATTGAAACGTTTCCTGTTGGACCGTTGCAGTGCAATTGCTCTGTGATCGCTGATAAAACTTCCAAGAAAGCAATGATAGTTGATCCGGGAGGAGACGCTGATAAAATTTTGAGGCTTATTGCGCATAATGAGTTATCAGTTGTGGCAATTATTCACACTCATGCCCATCTAGATCATATTTTGGCGGCTGGTGACATCAAAGATGCAACAGGTGCGCCTATCTATCTCCATCGTGAAGACAAATTCTTATGGGATATACTCGAGAGTCAATGCGCAATGATAGGCATTCCTTATAAACCGGTTCCCGATCCAGATTATTTTTTGAGAGATGATCAAGACCTTGCTTGTTGCGGTGGGATCGCAATCCATACGCCGGGGCATAGTCCGGGATCCATGAGCTTCTGGTTTGAACGCTATCAAACACTGGTTGCGGGAGACACCTTGTTTCAAGGAAGTGTGGGTCGAACTGATCTTTGGGGCGGAAGCTTTGATACGATAAAAACTTCAATAATTCAGAGACTTTACTCTCTTGATGATGAAGCATTGGTTGTTACTGGACACGGGCCGAGTACCCGTATTGGGATTGAAAAAGCAAATAATAATTTTGTTAGAATGTGAGGGAAGATACATGGAGCAGCAAATCATTGCAATGCTTCAACTTCAAGATGAAATGAATAAAAAAGTTCATCCTGACTGGCGAAAGCAAAATTTTGCATGGTACCGAGCTATTTGGATTGAGAGTGCAGAATTAATTGATCATTACGGCTGGAAATGGTGGAAAAAACAAACGCCTGACATGCATCAAATAACTTTGGAGTTGGTTGACATATGGCATTTTGGCCTGAGTCTTTCATTGATAGAACGAGAATCGATAGAAGAGTCTGCCAATATTCTTAACCGTGAGCTATGCGATCCATTACCATCACGTGAATTTTGTTTGGATATCGAGGATTTCGCTGCTAATACATTAAAGACAAAACGTTTCGATGCAAAACGCTTCGGAAGGCTAATGAGCGATATAGAAATGACCTTCGAAATTCTATATATCAGCTACGTTGGCAAAAACGTTTTGAACTTTTTCCGACAAGATCACGGTTATCAAGACGGCACTTATCAAAAAACTTGGGGCGATAAAGAGGACAACGAAGTTTTAGTGGAAATTATGGACAGGCTAGATTCAACTTCTGCTAGTTTTAGGAACGATTTGTATCGTCAGATGCAAGATGAATACTCGCTGTCGTCTAACTGCACTAGATTAAATTGAATCATCGCAAAAATCCTTTTTGCGCTCGGTTATTTTTTAAGAAAGCTTGAGTGGGAAAAATGCATTGTGGTCCTTATAATGTGCATGATTTTAAGATGGAGAAAAACTAATGAAACCACCGGTTCGAGTAACTGTTACAGGAGCAGCTGGGCAAATTAGCTATGCACTTTTATTTCGTATAGCGTCTGGAGAGATGTTGGGGCCTGACCAGCCTGTCATATTGCAGTTGCTAGAAATTCCTCCTGCAATGAAAGCGCTTATGGGTGTGGCAATGGAGCTCGACGATTGTGCCTTCCCTTTGCTTTCAGAAGTAATTTGCACTGATAACGCCGAGGAGGCTTTTGAGAATAGCAGTTACGCTTTTCTTGTGGGTGCTCGCCCTCGAGGAGCCGGTATGGAGCGAAAGGATTTGTTAGAAGCAAATGCTGCAATTTTTTCGGTTCAGGGGAGAGCAATAAATTCCGCTGCGGCAACAAATATAAAGGTATTAGTTGTAGGTAATCCTGCCAATACCAATGCTCTTATTGCACAGCGAAATGCTCCGGATATTCATCCAAGGCAATTCACGGCAATGACTCGGCTGGATCACAACCGCGCGTTGTCTCAGGTTGCTCAAAAACTCAACAAATCGGTTAATGACATAGAAAAGATGATCATTTGGGGTAATCACTCCGCAACACAATTTCCAGATCTGCACCATTGTCTAATTGATGGCAAACCTTCTTTAGAATTGGTAGAGCGTGAATGGTATGACCTCGAATTCATACCTCTAGTTCAGCAGCGAGGTGCTGCCATTATAGCAGCCCGCGGCGCGTCTAGCGCTGCCTCCGCAGCTAATGCAGCTATCGATCATATGCGAGATTGGGCGCTGGGTTCAAGCGCAGATGACTGGGTTAGCATGGGAGTGGTTAGTGATGGAAGCTATGAGATCAGTAAAGGTTTGATATATTCTTTCCCTTGTGTATGCCAAAATGGAGATTGGACCATCGTTCAAGACTTGGATATTAACGCTTTTTCAAGAGAAAAGATGACTATTTCGGAAAACGAGTTGTCCGAAGAAATGGAGGCGATTGCTCATCTGCTGAAACTTTGACACTGACCGAAAAAAAAGGATTTTGAGATTAATAATGCTTGATCGAACTTAATATTAGTCAAAGGAGAAAGTAGTATGACTTTACCTAAAATCGGCTCCATCGCCCCTGATTTTTCTTTGCGGAATCAGCTGGGAGAACTGAATTCACTTGGAGACTATCGAGACAAACGGAATGTCTTACTTTATTTCTATCCGAAAGCTATGACTCCGGGTTGCACGAATCAAGCATGCGGACTCAGAGATTCAAAAGAAGAGCTTTTAGAACTTCAGACTGAAGTGATTGCGATCAGCCCTGACAAGCCCGAGAGATTGGCGAAGTTTCAATCGAAAGAAAGCTTGAACTTTACACTGTTATCAGATGAGGACCATATGATCGCAGAGAAGTATGGTGCATGGGGATTAAAAAAGTTTATGGGCAAAGAATATATGGGAATACTTCGCTACACCTTTATCATCGATAAAACAATGCGGATCGTTAATATTTTTACTAAAGTTAAGACAAAAACTCATCATGAAGATTGCATTAGCTGGATAAAGAGCAACTTATGATTTGTTGATTGGACATATTCGAGCAGTCTTCTGCTTAATTTTAGGTGTTTAATGGAATTAGTTTCCAATATCATGATTCAAACAATCCAAAGGAAAAAGTCATGCTCTTTATAGAAAATGCAAATGCTCAAACAACTAGCCAAGCGGCGGCTCCAGATCTGATGTTTCAATTTGCTCTGTTTGCTGGCCTATTCGGGTTAATGTACTTTATGATCATTAGGCCGCAACGTAAACGACAAAAAGAGCACATTGAATTGGTAAGTTCCTTAGCAAAAGGCGACGAAGTCATATTGACCAGCGGATTGTTGGGAAAGATTAATAAGCTTGATGATGCGTACATAATTATCGATGTTGCACAAAACACTCAATTGAAGTTTCAAAAATCAGCCGTGCATGCTGTGTTGCCAAAGGGTACCATCAAAGCAATATAAAATTTAAGCAGTCATTGTTCGCATTTATGACTTTCATGCCTCCGAAAATCGACTTGGCTCAACTGCCGACACCTCTCCAGCCCTTGGATAGATTATCCGATCGATACGGGGGACCAAGAATTTGGATCAAACGGGATGACCTAACGGGTTGCGCTGCTACTGGCAATAAAGTTCGTAAGCTTGAATTTATCTTGGCGGACGCCTTGAGTAAATGTTGCGGCACTGTTATCACCTGTGGCGGCGTCCAATCCAATCATTGCAGATCGACTGCTATCTTGAGTGCTCAATTGGGTTTGAAAACACACCTTATCTTGAGGCTAGATTCCCCAGCAGATAATTCTGGTAATCTCTTTATCAGTAAATTAGCAGGCGCAGGAATTACTTTCATAGAAAAAGCTGAATATCATAGATTAGATGAATATGTGGAACAATGGCTGCATCATTATCGAGATCTAGGTCACCAACCATACTTTATTCCCACTGGCGGCAGTAATTGTTTAGGCCTCTGTGGTTACATTGATGCTTTGGGTGAATTGGCGGTAGATTTCGAAAAAAACCAGATTACTCCTGGGGCTATAATACTTGCTACCGGTTCTGGTGGTACACAAGCTGGATTGCTCATAGGGTGCTATCTTCATTCAATTGACTCACAAATCATTGGCTTCGCCGTATGCGATAACGAAGCTTATTTTAAGTATAAAATCCGATCTGAAATTGACACGTGGTTTCAGGCTCAAAGGTTTGTTATGCCGACTAAGCTGCCCGGTATTAAGGTGATTGATAAATATAGAGGTCCGAGATATGGAGCTTGTGTGCCCGAGGTATATGATCTCATAAAGGCAGTAGCGCGATTGGAGGGAATCATTCTTGATCCTATATATACTGGTAAAGCTTTTTATGGAATGTTAAAGGAAATTGAGCGTGGTAGGTTCGATAGTCTATCGGACATAGTGTTCATTCATACTGGGGGATTATTCGGCCTCTTCGCCCATAACAGTAGCAATTCTTTATAGAAAATATCTGCACAAGGATTTCAATAAAACAAATAATAAGGTGGCTAATAGATGGAAGATTTTATAGATGCGGCAAATGGAATTATTTGGGGACCGGTTATGCTGGCGCTCATTCTTGGAACGGGCATCTACCTCACGATTGGACTGAAAGGGCGGACCTTAACCCAGATACCGCATGCGTTCCGGCTACTTTTTAGAGGGCGAACTGGTTCAGGAGAAGGTGAGATAAGTCCTTTTAATGCTTTGATGACCGCTTTATCGTCGACTATCGGAACTGGAAACATAGCAGGTGTGGCTACTGCAGTGGGCATTGGAGGACCTGGAGCGCTTTTTTGGATGTGGTGCACAGCTACGGTCGGCATTGCAACGAAATATGCCGAGGCGGTATTAGCTGTTAACTATCGTGAAACAGATGAAACCGGAAAAAAAGTAGGTGGTCCCATGTACTACATAAAGAATGGATTGGGACCAAAATGGAGTTGGTTGGGTGGTATGTTTGCGTTTTTTGGTTCCATCGCAGGCTTTGGACTGGCAAACACTGTGCAATCAAATGCTGTATCTCAAGTCCTTCTTGAGACATATTCTATTCCAACTATATATAGCGGGATTATCATGATGGTTCTTGTCGCGCTTGTTCTGCTCGGTGGTTTGAAACGGATAGCTGAGGTTGCTGGAAGACTTGTACCTGCAATGGCTCTTCTGTATATCTCCAGTGCGGCCATAATTTTGATGCTAAATTACGATAAAGTGCCTGCTGCTTTAATGTTAATAGTGGACAGTGCATTTAATGGTGTGGCTGCAGCTGGAGGTTTTGCTGGGGCGACTGTATCGATGGCCCTGAGAATGGGCGTAGCACGAGGTATTTTTTCGAATGAAGCTGGATTGGGGTCGGCTCCGATTGCTCATGCTGCCGCTGAGACTGATAGCCCAGTAAGGCAAGGTACCATAGCGATGTTGGGAACTTTCCTTGACACGCTTGTTGTTTGCACGATGACCGGACTTGTTTTGGTGGTTAGTGGCGTATGGAATGGAGAAGCGGAGGGTGCGAATATGACGTTAACCGCTTTTGATGCTAATTTGCCTTTCGGCGGAGATATATTGACGACATGTATTGTGCTTTTCGCTTTCACTTCGATATTGGGTTGGAGTTATTACGGTGAGCGTTGTGCTGAATTTCTATTAGGCCCCTCTGTCATTCTACCTTTCAGAGCCTTGTGGGTTTTCGGCGTATTTTTGGGTACACAAATGACACTAGGACTGGTGTGGAAAATATCGGATGCTCTCAATGGACTTATGGCATTGCCAAACTTACTTGCCCTAGTTCTTTTGGCGCCGATTGTATTTAGACTTACACACGAATACTACGCGAGCACATCTGTATCAACCGACAATACTCGAGAAAATATTTAATGACTTACTATGGTTGAAATCGTTAAACCAAAGCTTGTAATAGCGATCTCATCGACCGCTTTGTTTGACATGCGTTTAAGCCACGACGTATACCAGACCCAGGGAGTTGAAGCATACGCTTCCTATCAACGTGATCATGAGGATGAATTTTTAGAGCCTGGAGAAGCTTTTCCATTGGTTACTAAATTACTGAGTATTAATGAAAAGCTCGTGGGCAATCCGCGAGTCGAAGTAATTCTTTTGTCACGCAATTCTGCAGATACAGGTCTGCGAGTGTTTAATTCAATTGCTCATTATGGATTGAATATTTCTAGAGCAGCCTTTTCCGGGGGTAATTCTCCGTACCGATACGTTTCTGCTTTTGCATGTCATTTATTTTTGTCAACGAATGCCGATGATGTTCGAAATGCTCTTGATCATGGATTGGCAGCGGCTACGCTTATGCCATCTAAAAAAAAGCAAAATGATCTAGATGAATTGCGGATAGCATTTGATGGCGATGCAGTTCTATTCTCGGACGCCTCAGAACGAATATTTAAGCAAGAAGGACTGGAAGCTTTTTATGAAAATGAGACAAGATCAGCATACCAGCCTATGGATCCGGGACCTTTTAAAAGTTTCCTTGAGGCATTGCATGGATTGCAATCGGAATTTCCTATGGATAGTTGTCCTATCAGGACTGCTCTAGTAACCGCTCGAGGAGCGCCTACTCACGAACGCGTAATTCGAACTTTGAGACAGTGGAATATTCGGATTGACGAAAGCTTGTTTCTTGGTGGATTAGATAAAACTGCGTTTCTCAAATCATTTAATGCCGACATTTTTTTTGATGATCAGCAATTTCATTGCACTTCGGCACGGGATTACATTTCTTCTGGACATGTGCCTCACGGTATTGCAAATGAGACATTAGACTAATCAAGGGCACAATGCACCAATACCGCCTTCGAACTTCTGAATCGCAATATACACCCCTACATTTTTACAACTATGGAGCAAACTTCATGGCAGCAATTTTCAGAAATTGATTGTTATTCTATTCGATATTAGAATAACACAAGATTTTTTAGAAACCTTTGTAATAGCACTCTCACGGAGGTTTAGTGAGGTCAATAATAAATTACTGTAACAAGGACTCAACATATGAAGCTGCAGCAACTAAGATATATATGGGAAGTTGCTCATCATGGGCTAAATGTCTCAGCGACGGCACAGAGTTTATACACCTCACAGCCAGGCATAAGTAAACAGATTAGGATGCTAGAAGATGAACTTGGCGTGCAAATTTTTTCTCGAAGCGGCAAACACCTAACAAGTGTTACTCCAGCGGGCAAAGAAATTCTTCAAATGGCCGGTGACGTTTTAAAAAAAGTTGAGAGCATTAAACGATTAGCGGATGAGCATACAAATCCTGATTTGGGTAGTCTTTCGATAGCAACCACTCATACGCAAGCTCGATATGCTCTACCATCAGTCATAAAACAGTTCATTAATAAATACCCTAAAGTTTCTTTGCAAGTGCATCAAGGCACGCCTATGCAGATCGCGGAGAAGGCAGAGGAGGGCGGCATTGATTTTGCGATCGCAACCGAGGCCGTCGAACTTTTTAAAGAATTGATTATGTTGCCTTGTTATAGATGGAATCGAAGCATTATTGTACCAAGATCACATGTCCTAGCAAAAATGGACAATATCAAATTAGAAGACGTTGCTAAGTACCCAATAGTTACATATGTCTTTGGCTTTACAGGTCGCTCTCGACTTGACAGAGCTTTTGAAAGAAAAAAGCTGTCTCCTAATGTTGTCTTCACCGCGACAGATTCCGATGTAATTAAAACCTACGTCAAGCTAGGGTTAGGAGTTGGGATTATTGCTCGAATGGCATGTAAAGATTTAGATGAAGAAGTTGTAGCAATCGATGCCAGTCATTTAATTGAACCAAGTGTCACCTATATTGGATTTCGAAAGGGTACTTATCTAAAAAGTTATATGTATGAGTTTATTCGGTCATTTGCTCCTCATTTGACCCGTTCTGTGATAGAAGAATATATGTGTGTTCCAAATAGTGAGGCACGAAAAATATATTTTGATACAACGAAACTTCCTTTCTCATGTTAAATTTAGTTCCATAATGGGGTAGA
>CAJWMT010000091.1:0-9144 GCA_913044275.1 uncultured Cellvibrionales bacterium | reverse complement strand
CGCGATGGCAAAATTGTGGATCAACTCACCGCCAAGAAAGAAAAGGGATATCAAAACCAGCATTGTCGTGAACGAGGTATTTAGTGTCCGCCATAAAGTTTGAGACAACGACTCATTAATAATCTCAGCAGCGGCGGTGTCTCGAATTTTTCTAAAATTCTCACGAATTCGATCAGATACTACAATGGTATCATTGAGAGAGTAACCTATGACAGCAAGGAGTGCAGCCAACACGGTGAGGTCAAATTCTAGCTGGGTTATAGAGAAAAAACCGAGAGTGATTATCACATCATGAGCCAAGGCTAAAACTGCACCAATTGAAAACTTCAGTTGAAAACGCATTGCTATGTATAGCATTACCATGATTAATGCCGCCAGCATCCCAAGTCCTCCATCCTCCCGGAGTTCTTCACCGATTTGCGGTCCCACATAGTCGACTCTACGCAGTTCAACCATTTCTCCATGCGACTGTAATGCCGTATAAACCTGATCAGATAGACCCTGTTCAGGCTTGCCTTGTAATCTGATCAATACATCTCGGTCTGACCCGAAATGCACCACAACAGGTTTTTCGAAACCCTTAGACTCCAATTGCCCCCTTAGCTTTTCAACGTCAGCTGGCACTTGGTAACCTACCTCAACCTGAGTGCCTCCAGTAAAATCAAGCCCAAGCTGAAGCCCTTGCATCGATAATGAAATCAGTGAGCTAAGTAACAAAAATATTGAAAAGGCCAGCGCATATTTACGCAATCCCATGAAGTTATAAACTTTCGTCTGATTCACGTTAGATCTCCTCAAATCCAAAGCCGATCAAATCTTTGGCCACCATAAGTCGCATTTACCAGACCCCGACTCAAAACTATCGAGGTAAACATGGATGTCAGAATGCCGATTGACAGAGTGATGGCGAAGCCCTGCACTGGACCCGAACCAATCGCATACAGTATTAACGCTACAATCAGTGTCGTCGTGTTGGCATCCAAAATTGATACAAAAGCACGCTCGTAGCCTGCATTGATTGCGGCCTGCGGAGACAATCCCGACGCTAATTCTTCGCGTATGCGAGAGAAAATCAGGACATTTGCGTCTACTGCCATGCCAACTGTTAAAACGATCCCAGCTATGCCCGGGAGCGTCAGCGTTGCGCCCAACAAAGACATGGCCCCCACCAATAGCAGCAAATTGGTGGCCAGTGCTATATTTGCAAATATTCCAAAGACTTTATAGATCACAACCATAAAAACCAGCACTGCCAGCAAGCCCACACTTACCGACTTTATACCCAATTGGATATTCTCTGAGCCAAGAGAAGGTCCGATAGTTCGTTCTTCGACGATGAACATAGGTGCGGCCAGCGCTCCTGCACGCAACAACAGGGCCAGCTCGGAAGCTTCTCGTTGTCCATTAAGTCCGGTAATCCGAAATTGTTTTCCCAATTGGGCTTGGATAGTTGCGAGGCTGATTATACTCTTTTCAACATAAGCTTCGGGGATAAGCTCGAGGTTGCCAGCCTCATCAAACTCTTTCCTTAATTTCGTCTTATATTCAATAAATAATACTCCTAATCGATCCCCGATGTGGTCTCGGGTCGCATGGCCCATTGACCATCCGCCCGCACTATCAAGAGCAATATTAACCTGTGGACGCCCATTTTCATCGAAGCCGGATCTGGCATCTGTTACATTTTCTCCGGTAATAATTGCCCGATTTACTAACCAAGCATCAATGCCCTGCGACCCGGGATTTCGAAACTTAAATAGTTCTCCAAGCCGCGACTGGGCCTCTAATCTGAACTCCAAGTTGGCTGTCTTACCGATGATCCTCTTAGCTTCCGCAGTGTCTTGAATTCCCGGCAGTTCAACCACTATGCGAGTTTTCCCTTGCCGAGATACGATTGGCTCGGACACACCCAGTTCATTCACCCGATTACGCAATGAAGTAAGGTTTTGTTTGATTGCATTATCTTCAATCGTGTCCCTCGCTATATCACTCAGCCTTAAGCTTAGGGAAAGTGGATTGCCACCCGGAATCGATTGTGGTTGGAGATCGCTGAACTCTTTCCGCACAATGGATTCAGCTTTTATAGACTGCTCCGAATCTCGGAATTGACCAACTATCTGATCACCGACCAAGGCAAAACTGCGATAGCGAATCCTGTTCTTGCGGAGCGCCCCCTTGAGGTCTTCAAGTTGTCCCTCAAGTCGAGTTTCTATCGCTGCATCAAGATCGACCTCCAGCAGGAAGTGCACCCCTCCACTGAGATCCAAACCTAATTTCATTGGAGAAGCACCGAGCATGCTTAGCCAGTCCGGTGTAGTCTGTGCTAGATTCAGTGCCACAATATAATCGCCACCCATCTCTGCCTGAATTACTTCCTTTGCTCTTAGCTGCTGAGCTATATCATTTAATCGAAGCAGCGCACTCTCGCCATCAGCCTCTCCACTAAAGTGTTCAATTTCAGCAGAGTCCAGCGCCGCACTAGCCTTATCCAAAACAGCTTGATCAATCAACATCGCTCCACTTTGTCCAGACAACTGCACGGCGGGATCAGGGGGATACAGGTTGGGTCCAGCATAAATAAATCCAAGGGCAACAACCAATATAATTATTGTATTTTTCCAAGCAGGGAATTTATTTACCATTACTTTGGGCCCTTGAATTGCTGGTGGGGTGCATTATAACGACATTCATCTCCGTAAGAGTGCTTTATTGCCTAAAATGAAATCTAATTTGTCTTCAGTTCATTCTCTTCCGAAAAAAAATTTGCTGCAAAGGCTTCGAGTTTGCCCAACTCTATCGCTTTGCGAATATCTGACATTAGTTTCTGGTAGAATCGCAGGTTGTGTATTGTATTAAGTTGCGCGCCCAAAATCTCTCCACACTTATCAAGATGATGCAGATAGCTTCGACTAAAGTTTGTGCAGGTATAGCAATCGCATTCATTATCCAGAGGGGACATATCAAACCGATATCGAGCATTGCGAATCTTAATAACACCATCATGCGTGAATAGATGCCCATTTCGGGCATTTCGGGTCGGCATCACACAATCGAACATATCCATTCCTTCCAGAACTGCTTGCACCAAGTCCCCCGGTTTACCGACACCCATGAGATATCTTGGTTTATTGGCCGGCATATGTTTACCCACATGATTAAGAATCCGAAACATATCAGCCTTGGGCTCACCTACCGATAAACCTCCGATTGCATATCCATCAAACTCTATCTTACTCAACTCAGAGAGCGACTCATCTCTCAGATTTTCGTGCATACCCCCTTGAACAATCCCAAACAATGCCGCCGAACTATTGCCATGTGCGATTTTGCACCGCTCTGCCCACCTTAACGACAATCGCATTGATTCGGCTACCTCTCGCTTACTGGCTCTGTAAGGAGTGCAATCATCAAAAATCATGACTATATCACTATCCAGATCACGTTGAATTTCTGTCGATATTTCCGGATTTATGAATATCTCGCTGCCATCGATTGGCGACCTAAATTTAACTCCGTCTTCACTTATCTTGCGCATGGCACCGAGGCTAAACACCTGAAAACCCCCAGAGTCGGTAAGTATGGGTCCCGGCCAATTCATAAATTGATGCAATCCGCCATGACTTTTAATGACTTCCACTCCCGGTCGAAGCATTAGGTGGAAGGCATTGCCGAGAATGATCTCAGCTCCAACTTCGGCAATATTTCTTGGCGGCATTCCTTTTACCGTGCCGTACGTCCCCACTGGCATAAAAGCAGGAGTTTGTACCGCCCCCCTCGGAAACTGAAGTTTTCCGAGTCGAGCTGGTCCATCCGTTGCTATGACGGAAAATTCCATACTGCATTTTCGCTGACAAGATCCATTCATGAAAAATTATCTTATAATCTTTTTGTAGATTTTCCAGCAAGCAGCATTGCATCACCGTAGCTGTAAAAGCGGTACTTTGCTTCAATGGCCTGCCTATATGCTGCCATTATCTCTGCATGACCAGAGAAAGCGGACACCAGAGCCAGTAATGAGGATTCGGGCAGGTGGAAGTTCGTGATGAGCATATCGACTATCCTAAATTTATACCCTGGATAAATAAAAAGATCCGTCTGACCTTCAAAAGGTTCTATCTTCCCAGAACTAGCTGATGTCTCCAAACAGCGAACACTAGTGGTGCCAACTGCTATGATTCGCCCGCCGCGTGCTCTGGTTGCCAAAACCTTTTCACAAACATTTTCACTGAGTTCCATCCATTCAGAGTGTATCTTATGATCTCTAATGTCCTCAGCTCTAATAGGCCGAAAGGTCCCTGATCCCACATGGAGAGTTACAAAAGCAATATCAATACCTTTCGAGCCACAAGAATCAAGCATCTCTTGATCAAAGTGCAACCCGGCAGTTGGAGCTGCAATCGCGCCATTATGCCGCGCATAGATAGTCTGATAGCGAGATTTGTCCATTTGTGTATCTTTTCGATTAATGTATGGTGGAAGGGGAACATGGCCAATCGAATCTAAAATCTCTAAAATGGGAGAAGAAAACGTTAGCCCAACAAGTTCGTTCTTCTTTTTTCCAACTGTGACAAAACAATCCTGTGCGAGGGCTAATATGTCATTTTCTCTAGGAGACTTACTCGAACGTAGTCTAACAATCGCTTGATGTGAACTCTGTATGCGCTCTATCAGAATTTCAACTCTACCACCAGTTTTTTTTCGCGCAAAAAGCCTCGCTGGCATTACTTTCGTATCGTTAAAAACTAACAAGTCTCCTGGTTTAAGGTACTGAAAAAGGTCGACAAACTGTTTGTGAACGACCCCGAGCCCCGGATCAACCACCATAAGCCTGCTGTCACGCCTTCGATCCAAGGGCACTATGGCTATGAGTTCCTCAGGAAGATCAAAATTAAAATCTTTGCGCAACATACACTTTACTCTAAGTGGTCAAATCCGAAAAATTCTTTTTAGCCGGCTCTTTGATAAGAAAAGGAAAAAATTAGCTTCTCGAGAGGAAGATAAAGTAAAAGTCTAAAACATGATACAACCGAAATCAGTTTCAATGACTGCAAATATTTACTTAATTTTCTCTTTCAGAGACAGAAACGATAGCTAAAGCAAAAAGGAATACCAAAATCTCTCCACTCTCTTTGAACCCAGGAGAATCAAGACTATAATTGCAGACCATGTAATAGTTTAGCATCTTGTTGCCAGAGTGGTGAAATTGGTAGACACAGGGGATTCAAAATCCCCCGCCGTAAAAAGCGTGCCGGTTCGAGTCCGGCCTCTGGTACCAACTTTTTGTAAAACAAAATCACTTTATCTGTGATCCGACACTCGAACACTATCGATAATTAGGGTTTACTTGATTTCCTTGTAAACCCCCTGCCCTCTACTGTAACCTACTATAACATTATTTATGGTAGGTAAGATGGTAGGTAAATGCCAAAAAAAGCCAAAGAATTAGCCGAAGTCTCAATTCGCAGACTCACCCATACCACCAATTCCTCAGGTCAACCTTACAAGGCTGTGCATGCTGTGGGAGGCGTGCCAGGCCTGTATTTACAGTGCCTACCGCCTATTGACTCAGAAACGGCAGGATCAAAACAGTGGCTCTACAGGGCTATGATTGGCGGTAAGCGACGCTGGATAGGATTAGGGGGTTACCCTGCCATACCTACCAAAAACGCGAGAGAAGCCGCTAGAGCACTTCAGGAGGACATTAAATCGGGTATCGATCCGGTGGTCGCCAAAGCGCAGGTCAAATCAAAACTCGATGAAGATCAGGGCAAAGCGGTGACCTTCAAACAGTATGCAGCGAGGTACATCATCAACAAATCCGACGAGTACAAATCAGCCAAGCAAAGTCAGCGACTTATTGCACAGTTGGAAAAATCTGCCTCTCCTTTAATGGGCAACATCCTAGTTGAGGATGTCCAGATACAGCATCTAAGGGAGATGCTGGACAACTGTTACTACGATGTCACACATACAGCATTAAGGGTGTTAGGTCATGTCCGCCAGATTATCCAACAGGCCATCATTGAGGGAATACGAAAAGATCATAATCCTGCGATCTGGCAGGGAAACCTATCCCTTCTCTATCCTGCCCCAAACAAAATAGCACCAGTAAAACATCGGGAAGCTCTCGATTGGAATCAACTACCTGAATTTATGCAAGCATTGGACAGGTATAACACACCGAAAGGCACAAGGCCGGATGGTGCCTGTCTAGCGTTTATGATCCTTACGGTATCGAGACCTGCCGAAGCTAGACTGATGGATTGGAAGGACGTTGATCTTGAGCACAAAGTCTGGACGATCCCACCTTCATTGTTGAAAGGCGATGACGGGCGCAAGAGTAAGCTGGAGTGGAAGATACCGCTCACACAGGCAGCACTTAAGATTCTCAAGGAACAGCCTTCAAGGACAGGACTGGTCTTCACGACACTCAAGGGCGAGAGAATCCCCGATTCCTACTTTGGCAGCAATATCAATTCAGCACTTGGATTCAAGGGTGAAGCACATGGCTTTAGGGCAACCTTCAGGACCTGGGGACAGGAGCAGCAGCGATTTAGTGAAGAGGCTCTAGAATTATGCTTAAAGCATGTAGATACCGATGCCACAAGAGCAGCTTATGCAAGATCGCAGTTGTTTGATGAGAGAAAGAAAATACTGAATGCCTATGCTAACTGGATAAGCAATGAACGCAATTCATAGATCACATAAATGAAACACTAAGGGCGACCAATAAATGAATGAAATTATTCAAAGCCTCTTTCAAAAAGAGCACTGGGGGCTGGGTTTGGCGGCCTGGATTTTTGCCGGATACTCTCCCCTTGAGAAAGAGCAAACTGGCAACATTATAAGGTTGGCAGATAAGCAGGAAATTCCTTTTGGATGCATTGAATTCAGGGAAGCGGCCAAAGAACAAAAACGAATTAAAAGACAACTGATCTCAAGGGTGAAAGGCTCACGTGGATTGAAGAGTATTGGCGTTAGAGAGGAATTCCACTTCACCTGGTTGATCGATATTGCGAAAAATTATTTTAGCGCAGATGGAAATATTGATGTCTGGTGGGCGAAACAAGCGGTAAAGTCGCACCGACTTCCGGCATACATTGATCCTGATCTGTTGAGTGAAGAGAAACTCCTTCAGCGTGGAAGTCTGTCATGGAGAAAGATACCGACTGATGAACTATGCGATTCAATTGATGGTAACACTGACCAGGCTATCACTCCATTATTCACTGTAGGAAGATTTACTTCGACTGACGAAGTTGATCAGTTTATATTCTCTACCATTAAGCGTGAAATGACTCTTCCAGCCGAGGAGCAAGTTGAAATTAGGGGCTGTAAGCTGCACGGTAGACCCCGGCCTACAGTTGCACCCGCGCGTAAATTATTAATACGGGTGGGTGCAGACGAGCGTCCAGACCTGAGGATTTCGGAACAACGCTCGGCGAGGGATGCGACTATTTTGAAATGGGTACAGGGTGAGGCTAAATTCAAGTTAACAAGTGATCAGTTAAAAAACAAGATATATAGCTGGTTCACTAAAACTGCTGAAGGCGCGCTGTACGACCGAGCAAAAGGCATAACTAAACAACTTTATTTCAAAGAGAATAAGTCATAACCTGCATCCTTTTTCTGTAAAAAAGCGATTATTTTTCTGTGAAAAAAACTTTTTCTTTGCGGACTTCTGTAACCCGTTTGTATTCGCCAAGCTTGAGTTTGTATTTTCAAGGTACAGGCATTCACAGGTCGTTACAGATGAATACCAATTATTGAGACGCGCAGTGTCAGCAGCTTGAGGATCTGGCAACTGGCGTTGGTTGGTCCACAGACAAAACCTTGGCCAGATACTTTTCTACCTCTCGAAAAACAATTTGGACCTGGGCGAGGGAGGGTCGGATACCCAGACCACGACAAATTCCCGCAAATATGACGAGGTGGGCCAGCGTCAGCGAATGCTAAAGTAACTCCCACTGGGTCTTTGACGAGTGCTTGTGCGGATTTTTAGCAAGTTAATGATACTTTTTTGTATCTGCTAAGGTCCTTGCTCATAATTACTGAAGCTTCGGTCACTCAGGGGTACTAAGATTGCCAATTTTTTCATATTTATTCGCGCTTCATGCTGATGACGTGACACCATATATTTTGATGACTTGTTGAGTATGTTGATGTGCAAACTCCACAAAATCTTTTGGTTCACAGTCTTAAAAAAGCGTTTTAGTCAAATTCGATTGCAAATTTAGCTTTCAGTTGTCATACTAAATTAATGAAGATATCTATTTTTCACCTTATTGCTTTGTCCGTAAATTAAACAAGAATTTTATCGATGTAGACGGTCATCCATTCAGATAATAAAATGAGCGTATTATTAGCAATTTCATTAACGACGGGAGTTCTCTCCGGAATATGGGGTTGGTTATCTGTTTCTCTTGGATTAATAACGTGGGCCGGATTTTTAGGATGCACAAGCTATTTCGCATCTCCCACTGAAGGACCGAAAGGACTGTTCTATAGCAGTATTTCGAACTTATCAGGGGTGTTTTGGGCTACAATTATAATCAAGCTCTCCCAGTATTTTGCCATTGAGATGATAGGTTACGTTGTCATCGCTTTTGTTGTTTTTGCAATGTGCATTCAGGCGCGCCACGCTCTCCTATCCTATATTCCAGGTACTTTCATAGGCTGTTGCGCAATGTTTGCATCTGATGGAGATTGGCTAGTCCTCTGCAGTTCACTGCTGGTCGGTGGTGTATTTGGCTTCCTAATGAAATCATCTGGATTGTGGCTGCATGAAAAAGTTTCCAGAGGAACTGCTGATCAAGAACAGCCGACACCATAGTCGCTCCATGTCGATTGCTATTGTATCTTCCTAGGTACATCCAAAAAACATAGGTGTCTTGTCCCACAAAGGTTAGGTGCCTTAACAGCAGATAAGGGCCACACTCCTAAAGATTGCGCTTGAACGCGGCAAGTGGTATTGAATCGCGTAAAGGTGTTATCACTGAAATTGCGAATTCAGCGCAAGTGAATGTTATAATCGTAAGCTCAGCCAACCTCTGTAGTACCCTTATATGCTCAAGTTTCTGGAAGATGCCGTCGATCCATTCCCCAATCAAGTGGTCGAGCAACCGCCGTCTTCGCTCCTGGCTT
>CAJWMT010000090.1:0-9472 GCA_913044275.1 uncultured Cellvibrionales bacterium | reverse complement strand
GGGAATGTATAGGAGCGTCGTGTACTCCAACTTACCCTCAACATGGTTGTGACTCCAAGTCAGCGGGGGAGAAAAATCATGCGAAACATGTCTGTAAAAGTCCTTATATTCGTCATCAGACAATTCTGATCTAGAACGCGTCCAAAGAGCTTTCGCATCATTAACCGATTCCCATTCTGGAATTTTATCGGGATCTTCTATTACTGTCTCATTCTCATCCGATGGCGGAGGACTGGTCTCCTCTTTTAGCATCTGAACGGGGATCGCTATATGATCGGAATATTTCTTAATAACGCTTCTGAGCCGCCAGCTATTGGCAAACTCGAAAGCATCCTTCTTCAAATGCAATTCTATTTTCGTGCCTCGCTCCTCTTTCTTAATCGTTTCGATTTTGTAGTCAGCCTCCCCCTTACAAGTCCACCTAACGCCGCCCGCCGTGTCTTCTCCGGCGCGCCGAGTCTCAACAACTACTTTCTTCGCAACAATAAAAGATGAATAAAACCCAACGCCAAACTGTCCTATTAGTTGAGAGTCTTTTTGTTGATCTCCAGTCAAAGATTTAAGAAACTCACTAGTCCCTGAGCGAGCTATGGTTCCTAGATTAGATATGACTTCATCCCTCGACATTCCAATCCCGTTATCTTCGATCACAATTCTTTTCTTTTCCTCATCTATCTGAATACGGATCTTTAGCTCACCATCTTCTTCATATAAATCTGAATTCTCTAACGCCTCAAACCGGAGTTTATCTGCAGCATCAGAGGCATTGGATATCAATTCGCGCAAGAAGATTTCTTTGTTTGAATACAGCGAGTGCACCATCAAATGCAGAAGTTGTTTGGCTTCTGTTTGGAATCCTAGGGTCTCGGAAGCGTTTTTTGATGCCATGGTGAGCTTTTCTCCTTAATTACGTTTAATTTTATCCGTGTGGTTGAAAAATGGGGGCTGCGACGGAGAATTCAACCTCTGTTAGCGAGAACCAGTACAATTAATGTTTAATCAAAAAGTGACATCGCGCACTTGCAACAGGCAATGTCCTATCATCTTGCCAAGCAGTTACTGAGGTATTCACTAACTTGTTTCCTTGTCTAAGAATAATGCAATCCGCATAAGTGATTTTATATCTAGCTGGCCGGAGATAGTCTAGGGAGAAGTCTATCACTTTAGGGAAATCGTTTATTTGTAATTGATATAGCACCTCAGTAATGGCGGTGAGCTCGAGAAATCCTGCAATCACACCACCATGAATTGCTGGCAGGGATGGATTGCCGATATTTGATTGACGACGATCAAGCATCAAAATTAATTTCCCATCATTCAGCTTGGCTGTTGTTCCTATGAAAGCACTGTAAGGGATCATCTCGAGAATTTTATTTGGCGACCCCAATTCTCGAGCCTCTATCAAAGCAAGACTGAAATCTTTATCTTTCATTATTTTTTCTGGCCAAGCGACGCCTGCTCCAAATTTTATGAATACTTTTTATTTTGACCATGGAACAATTCGCTGAATTCCTGCTTTAAAAACGCTTGAGAAGTCGGTTTTGGGTGCACTGATTCGCATGAAGTTTGCAACGCAATGGGCTATGGGATTCTCGATATCACCTTGCCATGCAGCCCCCCTGCAAAAAATTACAGATGACGTTATTTTGTATACCTTACCGGAAGCATAGATAGGCTTTAGGGGCTCTGCTGGATGCATGTAATCAAGCCGCAAGTCCATGGTAGGGGTAATGGATGGCACTTGCATAACACTCATAGCTGCACAACCGCAACATGTATCCAAAAGGCTTACGATGACACCGCCATGAATCACGCCTGTAATAGGATTACCCACCGCCTTCGCGTCATAAGGATAATCAAGACTAACAAAACCCTCGGAGACTTCGGTGATGCTAAATCCTAACTGCCGCCCATGGCCAGTTCTCTCCATCGCCATTTTAAGTGCCGGTTTGAAAACTGCAGACTTGAACTTCAATCCCATGTAATCTTCCTAACTCATCCCTTTGATAATGATGAGTGCGCATCTATGACGCTATCAGGCGCTTGTACAAGCTCAACGAGAACACCGAGTGCACTGTTCGGAAACTCATCATTGCCCTTTGGATGAATAAAGCACACATCATGTCCTGAGGCACCTTTGCGTATTCCTCCGGGCGCCATACGAACTCCCTGATTAATCAACGATTCATAAGCCGTCTGTAAATCATCCACCCAGAGACCAATATGATTAAGAGGCGGGGTGTCGACACGAGGTCGAAGTTCGGAATCAAGGGGTTCCATCAGGTCAAGTTCAACAGCAAAAGCACCATGTCCAATCTGACAAATATCTTCATTCACATTTTCAGCTGCACTCTTAAAATTCCCAACTTTTCTGATACCCAAAAGTCCAATCCAAAAATCCAACAAGAGGTTTTTGTCGGGCGCCCCAATGGCGATCTGCTGCACTCCGAGAATATTGAATGGCCGTTCTTTTTTCACTTAATCACATCTCCTATCTTGCTAAATTCGGAATCCGCTACATTACCCTGTTTGCAGAAGCAAGTCAGGGTGTCAGATTAGCCCCGATAGTGCTTGATAAGCATTGAGGCTACCTCAGGCCGACAAAACTCGGCAGGGGGCTCAATTCCATTAGCTAGCATTTCTCTCAACTTGGTGCCAGATATGAGAAGAAAATCACTTTCATCATGATCTTTAGCTTCACTCATCATGACCACTGAACCTAATTTTTTAGAGAAGGCTGTATGATCAGCGCAGAAGATATCAATATTGAGCGCTCCACTCACCTGCTCATTTTTGAATATTTCCTGAGCGTCAAATGCCCCATAGTAGCTTCCCACTCCTGCATGATCTCGTCCCACAATCAAGTGCGAAGCTCCCATGTTTTGACGAACGATAGCATGAAGAATCGCCTCCCTGGGACCCGCATAAAGCATATCAAAGCCATAACCAGAGACCAGCATTTTATTTCTTGGGAAATACCCTTCAGCGACTAACCTGATACATGAATCGCGAACATGCGCGGGAATATCACCTTGTTTTAGTTTCCCTAGAGGCATATGAACAATGACTCCGTCGGCTTCCTCGCGCTCCATAGCAATGCGGCATAGTTCTTCGTGCGCAAGATGCATCGGATTTCTAGTTTGAAACGCAACCACTTTCTGCCAGCCAAGCATACCAATTTTTTCGCGGATTTGAGGAGCGGTCTGAAATGTCTCAGGAAATTTTGACTGATAAAAACTATAATTTAACACCTGTAACTTGCCGGAAACAACGTACGAGCCAAGACTCATAAAGGTTGAAACACCTGGATGTGCTAGGTCGGTTGTCGAGAAAATATGTTTCGCCATCAGGTTCAACTGTTCTCGAGTTACCGACTCGATATTCTCAATTTCCATAATGGCAATAGCACGATTATCATCGGTATTCGGATCGAGAAGCGCGACGCGCTTAGTGTTCTTAATTGCTGATATGTCTTTGCAGACATTGATTATCGGAATCGGCCAAAACAAACCATTTTTAGCCTGCATTTTTTCCGCACATTTCAAAGCTTCCGACAACCCCATGAAGCCCTCTAGAGGGTTAAAGTAACCCGCACCCAGCATCACGACGTTGGCTGCAGACGATGTATTCAGCATCATACTTGGAAGCCGAGATGCCTCCAAAACCAATTCAAGCCGTTCCTGTGGGTGGGAGACAAAACGTGGTTTTAAAACGCTAGAACCATATGGATCAATCACCTGTCTCTCAACCTTTTTCAGAAAGACTAGATTTTGGAACATAAAGATTATTTTGTCGGAGATATGCCATAATGACTAAAACTTCTTGACTGACAGACATACTGTCTGAATGTAGATGGATATCTGCATTTAGGGGTACCTCATAGGGGTCATCTATTCCCGTGAAATTCTTTATTTCTCCTAGTCGAGCCTTTTTGTATAGGCCTTTAGGATCGCGTGCCTCTGCAACCTCCAAAGCGCAATCTACGTGGACTTCAAGAAAGCAAATACCTGCGCTGTCATGCAGTTCCCTGACAGAGTCCCTGTCCGCGCGATACGGACTTATAAAGCTACTGAGTGCTATTATTCCCGCGTCGGCCAGAACTTTGGAGACTTCCCCGACTCGTCGAATATTTTCCTTTCTATCATCCAACGAGAAACCAAGGTTTTTATTAATACCAAATCGCATATTGTCTCCATCTAACCGATAACTCAATATACCCTCCGACAAAAGCTCTTGCTCGAGTGCTATCGCTAAAGTGGTTTTGCCGCTGCCGGACAAGCCCGTAAACCAAATCGTCAGTCCCTTTTGACGAAGTAAACTGGTTCTATCCTGCCTGGTTACTACCCCGTCTTGCCAAAAGACATTCGTTGCAATTTTTTCATCCATAATTATTCAACGTTTAAGAGTCTGGCGCGCGATATTAGACAATTCTCGGAGCCATGTAAAATCTGATCTTCCTTTAAGATCCAAGATAATTTCTGTTTTTTTAGCACCTTATCAATCTTGTGTTCGGCTCGGAAAGAATAGCTATAATAGCAGCTAAGGAAATAAAGAATTTGGGAATTAATCACTTTATGTATGCCCTTTCAAACTTAAAAATTTTAGATTTCTGCACACTTCTCCCCGGCCCCTATGCCACAATGATTCTGTCAGATCTCGGTGCCGATGTAATCCATATTGAATCTCCCAGCCGTCCCGATTTAGCAAGGACGTCTCCGCCGTTCAAGGATGGTGTCGCCACTGCTCATAGCACGCTTAACCGCAACAAACGCTCCCTATCTCTTGACCTAAAACATCCCGAAGCCATTGGAATTGTAAAATCATTAGTCAAAACTTATGACATCATTATCGAACAATTCAGACCAAGCGTGATGGGGAGACTTGGATTGGGTTATGACAGTTTAAGCGTGACTAATGAGAAAATTATTTATTGCTCATTGACCGGTTACGGACAAACTGGCCCATACCGCGATAGAGCCGGTCATGACATAAACTTCCTTTCAATTGCCGGGGTCAATGGACACTCCGGCAAGCAAGACGAAAAAACACCACTTATGGGCGTGCAGATTGCTGATCTCGCCGGGGGTGCATTGCATAGTGTAATAGCTATACTCGCGGCCGTTAATCAACGTAATGTAATGGGAATAGGACAATTTTTAGATGTCAGTATGACAGATGGAGTTTTTGCGCTTAATTCTTTGGCAGGCGCCGCCTATCTAGACGGCGACCAACTGGCAAGACCTGAGTCAAACCCATTAAATGGTGGTAGCTTCTATGATTATTATGAAACAAAGGATGGACGCTATTTGTCAGTTGGCAGTTTAGAGCCGAAATTTTTAATAGGACTTGCTCGAATCTTAGACGAACCCAAAATACAGCAGTTAGGCATGCAACATACCCTCGCCGAGCAAAAAATGATGAAAGCAATTTTGACCGATACTTTTCTTTCGAAAACACTTTCAGAATGGCAAGGAATTTTTGAGGATGAAGACGTATGCGTCGAGCCGGTGCTTTTATTCGAAGAGGCATGCGAGCACCCGCAGCTAGTGGCAAGGAAAATGGTAACATCGATCGACACCATAGAAGGTTGTCAACAAAACCAAATTGCAAGTGCATTTCATCTTTCGCAGTCTCCGCCTGCGTATAAGCATAGTGGCGTGCCACTTGGCCACAATAACGAACAAATTTTGCAAGAGCTTAACTATGATCCGAAACAAATAGGGGCATTAGTCTCGTCAGGAGTTTTCGGATAAAATGCACGCTCTTTCGGCCATAATAAATTAACTAAATAAAGCTTTGTCAGGAGCAATGAAAAGAATGGACTATAAGATTTGGGAGTGCCTAGTTTGCGGTTTATTATATGATGAGTCCAAAGGGTGGCCCGATGATAACATTGCCCCTGGAACGCGATGGGAGGATGTCCCGGATGATTGGTTATGCCCAGACTGCGGTGTTGGTAAAGATGACTTCGAGATGATCGAGGTGACCGATAATGCACATGAAGAAGCAGACACCCAGTTAGCGGAGGAGGCACATGAAGAAGCAGACTCCAAGTTAGCGGAGGAGGCAAATGAAGAAGCAGCCGCTCCTGCGTCAGACATCAATACTAATGGCAGTTCTGACGATATGAATGAGGTCAGTCAAGTTAAACCTTTAGAGGAAAAACAAACCACTGCTTTTAAAATTTGGGAGTGCCTAGTTTGTGGCCTTTTATACGATGAATCAAAAGGTTGGCCGGAGGATAGTATCCCTCCTGGGACTCGCTGGGAAGATGTGCCAGAAGACTGGGAATGCCCAGATTGTGGCGTTGGGAAAGAAGATTTCGAAATGGTTGAAGTCTCCACAGCCCCATTGGAACAAAGCCAGCGGGTCGACGCTGAAGACTGCAAGCCAATCGTTATAATCGGAACCGGACTTGCGGGCTACAATCTAGCACGAGAATACAGGACGCACGATGCCACCTCTCCACTTATGCTTCTTACCGCAGACGATGGGCAATTCTATTATAAACCCAACCTTTCAACGGGATATGCAAACAACAAATCACCAGATGAACTTGTGACCGCCAGCGTATCAACAATGGCAACAAATCTTAACGCTGAGATTCTGACTCATACCGAAGTTTCCTCTATAAACGCCGCAGCAAGAACTATAGACATTGAAGGACGCAAGATAGAGTTTTCAAAACTCGTTTTCGCTACCGGTGCGTCCAATATAGAGATACCTGTTGAAGGTAATGCAAATGACAAAATGTATAGCGTGAACAACCTGATGGACTATCGAAATTTTAGAAATGCTATGGATGGGAAGAGAAAAATATTGATTATTGGGGCGGGGCTGGTGGGCAGCGAATATGCTAACGATATGATTCTATCAGGGTATGAGGTTGATGTCGTGGAAGCCATGGGGACAGTACTAGGAAATCTGTTGCCTAACGAAGCATCAGTCACCGTTCAGGGCAAACTAGAGGATGCTGGCGTTCGCTACCACTTCAATACTACGGTCGAACGAATCGACAAAAAGGGAGGAGGTGTTATAGCAACGCTTGTCAATGGCTCTAAGATTGATGCGGATCTAGTTCTTTGCTCCATAGGCGTTAGGCCGGACCTTACTCTCGCGAAAAGCGCAGGACTGCAAACAAATCGAGGAATCATTACTAATCGCTCACTAGAAACTAATGCTAAAGATATTTACGCAGTCGGCGACTGCGCGGAGGTAGATGGCAATCTTTTATATTATGTGGCGCCACTTAACTCAAGCATTAAAGTTCTGGCCAAGAAATTGGCCAATCAAGACGCGGAAGTCAATTATGGAGTTATGCCAGTCCTTGTAAAAACGACTATCTATCCTGTCGTGGTGAATCCACCCAGATTGGGCTCTGAAGGGAACTGGGAGATCACATCCGATGCAGATGGTGTTTTGGCGAAATATATGAGCCCGACAGGGCAACAGCTAGGCTTCGCACTGACGGGCGATGCCACTCGGCAAAAAAGCGTCTTGGCCGCGCTGAATGTTCGTCTAATGGAATGACTTCAATTTGCAGCTCTGCCCGTCTCCGCTAGAATCAAGCACACGTATAGCGCCATTGACATAATTGGGTTTAATAATTCTTTCTAGGCAACCGTCTTATTAGGCTTGACGTGTCCCACCTGTTGCCACCCATGTTCTGAATCTCTTCGTAAAATTTATTTACTAAAGAGGCAACTGGCAAATCAGAACCATTCATCTCTGCCTCTTGCAGGCAGATGGCAAGATCCTTTCGCATCCAGTCAACCGCAAACCCAAAGTCAAAACGATCCTCAGCCATGGTATGGCTTCTGTTGTGCATTTGCCATGACCCGGCTGCACCATTCCCAATTGCCTCAAGAACTTTTGGCAAATCCAAGTTAGCATTAGAAGCGAAAGCCAAACCCTCGGCCAGCCCCTGCAAAATCCCGGCAATACAAATTTGATTGACCATTTTAGTCAGTTGGCCATTTCCTGTATTACCCATATGCACCAGACGTTTAGCATATGAAGAAATTATGGGCTTTGCCTTTTCAAAGTGGATCGCTTCTCCCCCGCACATTATTGACAACTCACCATCTTCAGCGCCCTTTTGGCCCCCTGACAACGGAGCATCCAAGAAACCAAACTTATTCTCAGCACAAGTCTCCCCTAGTTCCATTGAAATATGGGCAGAAACGGTTGAGTGATCGACTAAAATCGAACCCGGGCGCATCCCACTCAACGCACCATGCTCTCCAGTGATCACTTCTCTCAAATCATCATCACCCCCGACACATGAAAATATAAACTCTGCATCATTAGCAGCCTCAGCTGGAGTGGAGGCCATCTCGCCTCCATGCTTTTTTAACCAATCTAATGCTCTCGAGGTTGTTCGATTAAATACCTTGACACTATGCCCTTGCGCGGCAAGATGGCCAGCAATGGGGCTTCCCATTATGCCCAATCCGATAAAAGCTAAATTTTTCACAGCCACAAACCCTTTTTATGAGTACCTTTCGTATTAAAACAGCAGAAACGTGTCCTAAAAGATTCAAACGCATCTTTTTAGCCGTTCAAAAACAGTTATAATTTTCTTTCGGAGGAATTGTGATTAATATTATAACCGGTTTTTTTGTGCTTTTACTTTTGCTCGCTAATGATGCCATTTCAGCGATCGTGGTGAATGAAGATACTATAGATAACCCTGGAAAAAATTGGCTGAATTATGGGCGCGATTACTCTGAACAGCGCTTTAGCCCGCTAGACAAAATAAACGACGATAATATTCAAGAACTTAACCTTTCATGGTCCTATCGGTTTCCGACTGCCCGGGGCCTCGAAGCCACTCCACTCGTCCATGAAGGCGTTATTTATGTCACCACGGCATGGAGCAACGTATATGCACTCGATGCGAAAAACGGAAACGCTTTGTGGACCTTCGACGCGCAAGTGTCTAAAGCTCATCTTGCCAAAACGTGCTGTGGACCAGTGAATCGGGGTGTAGCTCTCTGGCAAGGAACCAAAGATGATCAGCTCCAAGTTTTCGTTGGCGCATTAGACGGGCGTTTAATTGCTATCGATGCAAAAACCGGAAAAGTCAACTGGTCGGTACAAACCACTCCTATTGAGAGCAACTATAGTGTCACCGGCGCTCCTCGCGTTCTTAAAGGCATGGTAATTATCGGAAATGGTGGTGCAGAACTCGGAGTTCGAGGATACATTAGCGCTTATGATGCGCTCACCGGCAAACTTAAATGGCGCTTTCACACGGTACCGGGTGACCCGTCAAAACAACAAGAAAATGATGCGCTGGAGACAGCACTCGCTTCTTGGCAAGGTGATTATTGGCACCAGCAAGGCGGCGGTGGCGGGACTGTCTGGGACACATTAGTTTATGACTCTGAACATGACCTACTTTTCATTGGAACAGGAAACGGCTCTCCCTGGAATCGGGATGTACGAAGCCCCGGTGGTGGCGACAACC
>CAJWMT010000089.1:0-9602 GCA_913044275.1 uncultured Cellvibrionales bacterium | reverse complement strand
TTCCAAAAGGGATCTAGAGTAATCAAAACATTAAAATATAACTTTGCTTGGTAAAAAATTATTTAGGCGTTTAAACTTGAAATGCAATTTTAAATGGCTTTTGGGGACGTATTTTTCTCTCTCAAAAATAGGCACATAAATTCTTGAGCAAATACCGCCAACTGAGGTTGAGTCAGTAGTGATAAAGAGTCTATCTTTTTTCATAGGGCTGCGTTATATGCTCAGCCGGCGCGACCATCGATATGTTTCTTTTGTCTCAATGTTTTCTATTGGTTCGATGGCTATTGGAGTAGCGGCGCTAATAATTGTTTTATCCGTGATGAATGGCTTTGATAAAGAAATCAAAGGACGTCTTTTACAAGCCATTCCACATATTTCTGTGACATTTGATGAGGCATTAACGCCCGAGGATTTCCGAGATTTGAAGAGTAAAATCATCAAAGAAAATAATGTCGAGCGAGTGGAACCTCTCATTGAAAGTTTCACAATGTTGTCTGCTAACGGACAAAAAGTTGGCGCCGAACTCAGAAATATAAATTCCGATAATTCTGCCCTCATGGGTTTAGCAAAAAGTCTCACTTCAGGAGCCAAATCTAGTTTGGATGATGGCAAATATGGTGTTCTCATAGGAAGTGCAATTGCACGTAAATTAGGGGTATTCATTGGTGATCAACTCGAGATAATTTTGCCCAGTTTGACTGTGTCCCCTCTGGGTGTTTTTCCTCGAACTAAAATGGTCCGCGTTGGGGGGATCTTTCAGGTTGGTGCGCAAGTTGATGCGACGACTATAATGATGCGCGACCAAGACATCCAAAAAATTTTGAGATTGGGAGATAACTTTCATGGGCTGCAGATTTTCTTAGATGATCCTTCTTTTGCCGGGACAACCCAGCAGAGATTGGAGTCACTTTTCCCGGTTGAGGCCGAGTGGATGTCTTGGCAGAAAAGTATGGAGAGTTTATTTAAAGCTATGGAAATGGAAAAGAGAGTTGTTAGTTTGCTTCTCTCAGTAATCATCGGCGTCGCCGCATTTAATATTGTGGCCAGCTTAGCTCTTGGGGTCTCAGAAAAGCAGTCAGATATAGCGGTGTTGAGAACTTTCGGTGCTTCCCCTGAGACCATAATGAAAATCTTTGTTGTTCAAGGCATGGCGGCGGGATGTGCAGGAATTTCCCTCGGCGCATGCTTGGGATGCATCGTGGCGCATTACATCGGTGATATCCTAAAAGTGATTGAAAGAGCTTTTGGAGCCAATCTTTTCGATCCGGCGGTCTACTTAATTACTACTTTACCTTCGGATATAGTTTTTTTTGATGTTGTTAAAGTCTGTTCAGCAGCGGCATTAGCGTCCCTGGTAGCTACGATCTATCCTTCATGGCGAGCAAGCCAAATACTACCTGCGGAGGCTTTGAGCTATGAGTGCTGATTTGGTGTTGCAAGTAAAAAGTTTATTTAAAACTTATCGCCAAGGTGCGACTGATATAGATGTTCTCGTGGATTTTAACTTCCAAGTAACGCAAGGTGAATGTGTTGCCGTCATGGGCGCCTCAGGTTCAGGGAAAACCACCTTACTAAATCTGTGCGGTGGGTTAGACGATCCGACTAAAGGTATGGTGCTCATTAATGGCATTAGTTGGAGTGAATTGGCATCGAGAGGTCGAGCTTTGTCGCGGAACAGGCACGTAGGCTTCGTATATCAGTTCCATCACTTATTGGCTGAGTTTTCGGCAGTGGAAAATGTAGCTTTGCCAGCTATGATTGGCCAGTTATCTCATAGCGAAGCGAAAAGTCGTGCGGAACGAATACTAAAAAAAGTTGGTTTAGACCATCGTCTGAACCATAGGCCAAATGCCTTGTCGGGGGGCGAAAGGCAACGTGTGGCAATAGCAAGATCGCTTGTAATGCAGCCTTCGGTTGTACTGATGGATGAGCCAACAGGAAATCTAGATGGGCAAACGGGTCTTTCTATAATAGAGTTGCTGCTGGATCTTAACCGCAACTCAGATATTGCATTCGTTATAGTTACACATGACATGGCAGTAGCCTCGAAGATGGACCGCATCGTCTCACTTGATCAATATCGGCAACAGTAATGAACCACAGTGCGTTTAATGCAGTTTCTATTTTCGTTGGCACACGATTTACAGTATCGTCCAAGAAGGCGAATCAGCTTGTCTCATTCATTTCTGCCTTGGCAATTTCAGGTCTTGTTCTCGGTGTTGCAATTTTAATAGTTGTTGTTTCTGTTATGAATGGCTTTGAAAGAGAGCTCAAAGATCGCATTCTGAGTGTCGTTCCTCATGTGGTTTTTTTCGGACATGCAGCTGATTCAGATTGGAAAACAAGAGCAGAAGCATTGATGGATCATGATGAGGTCATTGAGGTAAGTCCCTTTGCGCAACTTCATGGCATGTTGCATTCTAAAGGGACAACTAGACCTATACAGATTTTAGGGTTCGAAAAATATAGAACTCCGGCCATTTTTTATGAGCTATTGGAAGAGCAGTTGCTGGACTTTCCCGGCTCAAATGAGGTATTGCTCTCAGAAGTTGTCGCCTCTGCTTTAAATGTATCAAAAGGAGATTCTGTGCGCATATTCTCAGCTGAAACCGCATTCGGCGGAACGAGCGTACACAATCTTGTGATCTCAGGTTTGTTTTCTACTGGCACTGAATTGGACCAGGCTTTGGCAATTACTAGTATGAGTCATTTGTCCAAAATTTCGAGTACTAAAAATGCCATGACAGGCTTGAGAGTTCAAGTAGCAGACCCATTCATGGCGCGTCGCTTAGGATATGACCTGCTCGAAGAACTGCCTTTTGGTTACGGTTTTCGGGATTGGTTCCAGACCCATGGGAATTTATATAAGGCAATTCAACTTTCGCGCAACATGGTTGGCATCCTAATATTTTTGATCGTGGCGATTGCTGTATTCAATGTCACCTCAATGTTGATGATGTCTGTGCTAAGTAAGCGTCGGGACGTGGCAGTTCTGAAAACATTGGGGTGTTCAAGACAAGACGTTGTGAGGATCTTCTTCGTTCAAGGCACTATTATTGGTGTGTTTGGTATAGTGCTTGGTGTAATTTTTGGTATTTTAGGTTGTTCTCTCATAGCCGATTTTGTGGCCTACATTGAGCATGGCACCGGACGCGTATTGCTTGATACCACTATTTACCCAATTGATTACCTTCCCGTAGACATGAGATTCAGCGATATAGCATCTGTCGCACTGTCCGCAGTTGTCCTCAATGGCTTGGCAACTATCTACCCAGCATTAAAGGCTAGTAGAATTAAACCTGCTGAAGAACTGCGTTTTCATTAATTAAAGGCAGGGTCGATGTCATAGATCACGACGTATATCACGGCGTTTTTCCCACTTTTGTACTACTTTCCATCGCCAAAGCTGCAATACCAATAAATATCCAAGAGTGGCAAGCGTAATTCCACTCAACACACTTCCCACTATAAGGGGAAAAAAAATCTGACTGCTCAGCTCCATCAGCCAGTCAAGGGAAAAAGAGGCGTTTAGGGCTATCGGTTTTGTTCCGAGTAATATGCTTCCGAGGCGGTAGGTAACATAAAACATTGGCGGCATAGTGATTGGATTGCTAATCCATATGAATATCGCAGCGATGGGTAAATTGGCGCCAAGCCAGCAGCACATGAAAAGTGCTAATATGGTTTGACCAGGGATTGGCATGAATGCGCAAAATATGCCGATATAAACCGCAAGCGATACAGAATGCCGGTTTATATTAAGTAGATTGGAATTATTGATTAAGGTTTTGAAGCGACCCAAGGCAGAGTTTTCTACAAACGCTTTTACGTCCGGCATGAAACGACGTACTGTCTTGCGCGGCATGAACGGTAAACCTTTCGGACATTTAAAATAATATTATGCCTTTAATTGGCTGTTCAAACTAGATCTACCCCATTTATTTCAAGTTAACTTAGTAGGGAAGATTGCAAGAATTAATTATTTCTCGCCGAGATGCCAAGCGGTATTGTCTTTTAGTTTTCGTGTATCACGTTCGCTAAATTCTTTAATTGCGAACTGTTTAACAGAAAATATTTGTCCAGTTGTTTTTATGATTGCGTTATAATGTTTCAATCAAACAGTTGATTTTCTGGGCCTCTTTCGTGTTGTCACTATTAGTTAGTTACTCACCAGGGAAAACATATCTGTTGTTAAACTGTAATGCATGCATGACGCCAGATACGAGTTCTTTGTGCTTCCAAGTCTGAGCGCGGCCTTGATTGGTGGGGATTAAAACTAGTTAGCAGGAAGTTAGCGCTGATTTGTATATAGCTGTCGAGTAGGAAATAGCAGTTAACGTGCGGATGCCAATGAAATTGCACTAACCCACAATGAAGAAGGAATATGTCAAATTACAAACAACCAGCATTAGCCATTTCAAAACTTCGTAAGACATATGGAGCAAATTTCGAGGCATTGAAAGGCATAGATTTATTGGTGCAAGCGGGCGATTTTTTTGCTCTTCTCGGGCCTAATGGCGCTGGAAAATCTACCACAATAGGCATTATCTGCTCGTTAGTCAGGAAAACTAGTGGTTCGTTGTCAATTTTTGGTTGTGATATCGACACTGATTTTGCGAATGCCAAAAAATATATAGGTGTGGTTCCTCAAGAATTTAATTTCCATCAGTTTGAAAAACCATTTCATATTCTGGTTACTCAGGCGGGTTACTATGGAATTCCTCGCAGAATTGCCGAGGTTCGTGCGGAAAAATTTCTTCGTGAATTTGGTTTGTGGAACCATCGTTTTGAGGCGGCGAGAAATTTATCGGGTGGGATGAAGCGTCGTCTCATGATTGCACGCGCTTTAATACATGATCCTCAATTACTAGTGTTAGATGAGCCAACAGCTGGAGTAGATATTGAGTTACGTCGCGCGATGTGGGAGTTTCTGCGGGAGATTAATCGGCAAGGTAAGACTATAATTCTGACAACGCACTACCTCGAAGAGGCGGAAAGCCTTTGTAAAAATGTTGCGATCATAGATCAAGGGCATATCGTTCAAAATACTAGCATCAAATCGCTAATTAAACAGTTAAACCGAGAAACGTTCGTATTAGATACTCGGGACGAAGTTGGGATTCCGCCAAAAGTGGATGGTTATCCAATTGCGGTGACTGACACGCACTGCTTAGAAGTTGAGGTTGAGAGAGGTCAAACAATAAACCCCTTATTTGCCGAGTTAGAAAGGCAGTCGATTGATGTGTTGAGCATGCGGAACAAAACTAATCGCCTCGAGGAATTATTTGTCAACTTGGTTGAAAAACAACTTTAAAAGAGATCGTAATGAGTAGATATGAGATATGGATTTCCTTTGTGACCATTGTTGCGCGGGAGATACGAAGGTTTTTACGTATTTGGCCTCAAACTATCATTCCTCCGATTATCACAATCGTCCTTTATTTTCTCATATTTGGTAATTTAATCGGTGGTCGAATAGGGCATATGTCCGGTTTGCCTTACATTCAGTTTGTAGCGCCCGGATTGATTATGATGTCTGTAATTACAAATTCCTATTCCAACGTCGTTTCATCCTTTTTTGGTTCAAAGTTCCAAAGAAACATCGAAGAATTACTTATCTCGCCTACTCCAAATTCGGTTATTCTGCTTGGCTACGTGGTAGGAGGAATGAGTCGCGGTTTGGTTATAGGAGCTATAGTCACGATAATGTCCTTGTACTTTGCTAAATTTTCAATTCACGATCTGAATGTAACAATTGCCATAATTCTAATGACCTCTATGATGTTCTCGCTCGCTGGGTTGTTAAACGCAATTTACGCAAATAGCTTTGATGATATTTCCATCGTCCCTACTTTTGTACTGACGCCGTTAACTTATTTAGGAGGGGTTTTCTACTCAACGCAGCTTTTAGATGAATTTTGGGAAAAAGCAGCGCTCATAAATCCTGTGCTATATATGGTGAACGCTTTCAGATATGGAATGTGTGGGGTCACTGATATAGACATTTTCTGGGCCTTTTTTATGGTAGGAATATCTATAATTATTCTATTTGCTTTTACTCTAAGGCAATTGGAATATAGTTCCATTTTGCGGAGTTGATTATGGATTCCTCTAACAAATTTCTAGATGAAGATTGCTCTATTGAGGCTGGTCGCACCCCCGAGTTATTGCTACCTATTTCTCGTAATCGAGAAGGAGTTAGATCTTCAGTTGGTCCTGTCTTCGGTGTAGATTTATGGACTGCATATGAACTCTCTTGGTTAGATATGCAAGGATTGCCTCAAGTAGCAATTGGCGAATTCTCGGTGCCGTGTGAGAGTAGCAATATTATAGAATCCAAATCCTTAAAAATTTACCTGAATAACTTTAACCAGAAAAGAATACCGTCATGGACAGACGTTTCAAAAATGCTTCACACAGATTTGTCTCAGATAGTTGGAATTCCCATTGGCGTGCAATTATTTACCTTGGACAATTACTATCGTCACCGACCAATCTCTGAGTTACATGGTGGGTGTATTGACCGCACGACTTTTTTTAAGAGTTCAGTAAATGTTGACGCAGGTTTTCTGACTATTAATCACGCAAAGGAAGTTAAAGAAACTCTTTATACTCATCTACTGAGAACCAATTGTCCAGTGACAAACCAGCCGGATTGGGCTTCTCTTTTAGTAACATACGAAGGTTGTAAAATTGAAGAAGCCGGCTTGCTTGCCTATATAATTTCCTATCGCTTACATCAGGATTTTCATGAGCGATGTGTTGAAAAAATATTTTATGATTTAATGGAGCAATGCAAGCCAAAGGCATTGACAGTGTGTGCACGCTACCTGCGGCGCGGAGGTATTGATATCAACCCAATTCGAAGCACCCATGATGAATACTCGTTTGATATTAGGCTTGTCCGTCAATAGTTGTAAGGACTTTCTGGTGTCGGATAGTTAATTGATTTTTGCGCCAGCTTTCTATAGAGTCCCTCCAAAATATTATGCTCAACCGTTGGGATGATCGACGTAAAATTTTTCGGAGAGGTGGCCGAGTGGTTGAAGGCGCACGCCTGGAAAGTGTGTATGCGTTTATAGCGTATCGAGGGTTCGAATCCCTCTCTCTCCGCCAAATTACACTTCACTGACCTTCATCAAAATTCACCGGGTATTTCCATAGCGCTGTTTTATGGATACTTTTTTCTTTATAAGTCGCTGTAATCTTCTGTACAACCCTGTAAAATTGATTTCAAGTTGGATACCAGAGGCCTTTCTGGTCAACAAAAATGGATCTGGAGGATTGAAATGGCAGGGGAAAAACCTCTATCCGAAACAAGCTGTAAAACATGTAAACCCAAAGCCAAGATCTATTATTTGAATGATGGGGGTGGGTTGAGGCTGCGTATCAGGCCTGATGGCAGTAAGACATGGATAAAGCGTTACAGGCTCAATGGAAAAGAAATTGCAGAATGCTCAGATGGCATTTGCACTGGATAAGAAGATTCAGATCAAGGTAGACGATAGCAAGAAGCACAACGGCTATCGCTTCTTAGATTATCTTGTAGTGTTCAATGATTAATTTAGCATGACCTCGCTTTGTTCTTTTTAGTAGATTCCCAGATGAGATATGTTTTTGTCTTTGTGGCTTGTGCTCTGCTCTTTTTCCTCGTTTATCAAACGCAGCCTGAACAAATTCAAGAAACTGAGCAGCAAGCAGAACTGGAATTAATGCACGAGGAAGCTGAATTAGATGCTTCTTCGCCAGAGCCTCCAAAACCTGATGAAGGAGACATTTCAAACTCAATAAACCAAAGCTCAGACTTTCTATCACTGGTCATCGGTGATCAGTTTCGTCTGGTTGGACAGGATGACAAATCAAACAGAAATCTTGATGTGGTTGTGAATTCTTTCGATGAGAAACCAAAGTACACCCAGCTTCATGGAAAGATTCTAGGCGGTGGCATAGCCATTATCACGGTGGGTGGTGGATCAACTAATATTTTTCTCAAGACAGATTCTGGAATTTTTGAATTTGCCGGACCGGATTTCGATGGACAGGTGCCGAGACTGAAAGATGTCAATTGGGGAGATGATATTTATAGACCCCCTGTATCCAAAGTCCGCCGACCCGAAGAATCAGCACGCCGTATCCAGTTGGATGAGCAGTAAATGCTTTTTTCATCTGTAAGGACTCTCTCAAAAATTTTCCTAATCCTCCTGGCGTTATTGCCTGCACGTCATTTATATGCGTCAGACCCGCCAATTTCTATCGTTTGTCCATGTAATGTTGAGCGGGTTAATCAGACGAAAGCAGTGGCGAAGTTTTCAGTGGCCTACGACAAAGAGGTAACTGAGAGCGGAGAATTTTCGGTTAAACTTAATCACCGTGAAACAATAGGGAATCGGAGTTATTACACATTCAGCGAGGTGACAGTCTCAAGTATGCCCTTCTTTGGTGACACTCAGTCATCGGAGATCGCGTTTCCATTTAATGCTTACCTGGCGGCAAATGATCAATATTTATTTCTAGCTCTTCACTCTCCAACGGGTGAGATAATTGACTCAGTCGCCCTAAATGAGTTGCCGATGTCCATAGGTGACGGTTACGGTGTTTGGCCCTCATCGGAAAACCAAATAATGTTTGAGGTGCTGCCCAGCTTTCAATACGACGATTCACGCTTTTCCTTGTCAGTTGAAAAATTATCCAATACAAATTTAAAAAATGTTAGCGATGTTCTAACGGTCGAAGTCAGTGTTGCGAACGTCGACGGAAGTTACTACACAAAATCTCAGGTCGAGACTACGATTGAATACGACGCGAATGGTGTTGGATCACTGAACATTTCAGGTCCGTTAACTCGGACCATGGATAGTCATTTGGCGTTAAACCCGGGCCACATCAATATTGATATCAGTATTCTAAGAGAAGGTAACATGTTACTTCTATATCAAGTCGGCGTCCTTCCCGGTGAGACTATGCCCGCTTTTGCGCTTAATCTGAATAATATCGACACGCTCACAGACTCAGATAGTGATGGAATTACTGATTTTAATGAACGACTCATTGGCACTTCTGTCACTGAATCCAATTCGATTGGTCCTATTCCTATCGAGGTTGCTTTCACTTATGGTTCTTCGGCAGAGGATAATCAGGGAATTGGCTTGCAGGCCCGCATAGCTCATATTTTAGCTGTCGCAAACGCTGCCCTTGATGATTCAGGAGTAAATGTTGAGATACAGAATGCGGGATCATACTCGGTTGGTGAGGATGGAGGATTAAAGGGTGAGCAGGTTCTGGATTCCTTACAAAGTCGTGAAGGAATATTTTCTGGTATCGATGATGTTTTGGAGCGCAAGCCTGACTTTTTTATCCATCTGAGTACGGGAGAGGTGTTGGATACAGGGGGCATTGCTACTTTGCTCGGGGGGCAAGCACAAGGCATACTTGACTATAAAAACATTTATTCAGTTGCGAACAATCGCGGTGCTGTTGCAATCGACAATATTGATCTGACACTTATGCATGAGCTTGGTCATTTGATGGGTCTTGATCATGCACGAGTTCAGTATGAGGGATCTACAGGGGGCACCTTCCGTTGGTCTTCTGGCTACGGGGTA
>CAJWMT010000088.1:0-9717 GCA_913044275.1 uncultured Cellvibrionales bacterium | reverse complement strand
GTGGCAGTGTTTTAGTTTAAATCGCAAATGTTAATCCTATTAAAATATCACGTCTACGGGGGAAAGTATGTCTACAAAGAATAACGATATCACGCGGCGAAAGATCATAGCAGGCGCTGGGGGTGCAGCAGCAGCGGGGCTGCTGGCGACTCAAGCTGGATGTGCTCAACAACGATCACCCAGCGTGCAAAATTGGGATCAAGAAACGGATATCATTGTCGTTGGCACTGGTATTGGTGGATCTACCGCCGCATTGACAGCAAAAGACAACGGTGATGAGGTTATTATCATAGATAAAGCGGGTGTTTATGGCGGTACTTCGATGCAAACTGCAGCTGTTATATGGGTTCCCAACAGCGTTTTTCTTCGAGATCGTGGGGTTGATGATAAAAAAGAAGATTGCTTGCAATATCTTGCGCGTTTTTCTTTTCCTACAAAGTATCATCCCGATGCACCAAACTTGGGACTTGCCCCATCAGAATTTTCACTTCTTGAGGCGTTCTACGATAATGCCTCTGTGGCGCTTGACCGCCTGATTGAACTGAGGGCACTCAATGCTGTGGAGTGGACTATGTGGTCGGCTAATCGGCCGACCCCGGACTATCTTGATAACGTCCCAGAAAACAAAGTCCCCACTGGCCGTGCGGTTGGTGTAGTTAACTCGGCGGGCGAAATCGGGCAGGGCATTGAGATGATGAGTCAAATGGAAGCGGCAGTCAACAGACTTGGAATTCCCATCCTTCTCCAGCACTCTGCTGAACGGTTGACAACAGATGATGATGGTCGTGTAAATGGCTTGATAACTATTGCGAATGGAAAGGAAGTGTCGATAAAGGCAAGAAAGGGAGTGATTTTCGCTTCGGGGGGATATTCTCACAACACCGACTATGTCGCAGACTTTCAGCGTACGCCCGTCCATGGCTCGTGTGCTTTGCCTCTGTCGACAGGGGATTTTATGAAGATCGCGACAGATGTTGGTGCCAAGATGGGTAATATGTCTGGAGCTTGGCGCATGCAATTACCAATTGAGCAGGCTATGTTGAGCAGGGCGGTTCCTTACGGCGTGTTCTATGTTCCTGGTGACTCGATGGTGCAAGTTAATAAATATGGTAAAAGAGTGGTTAATGAGAAGAAGAACTACAATGATCGGGCTGAAATACATGGAGTTTACGATCCCTCAAAGGCCGAGTTTACAAATCATCTGATGTTCATGGTGTATGACCAGCGAAGTGCTGAGGCTTTTGCTGGGAGGTGGCCCATTCCTGCAACACCTGGCTCGGATGCTTACACTGTAAATGGTAGTGGCATTAAGGAACTCGCTGCAAATCTGTCTGAGCGTTTATCATCTATTGCTGAAAATACTGGCGGAGTGGCGTTAGATGGGAATTTTGAGGAGCGCCTCTCAGAGACACTTCGTAATTTCAATCAGGATGCTGAGCAGGGTAACGACACGGAATTTGGTCGCGGCGGATCAGACAATGATATAGCTTGGAATCAGGCGTTTAACGCGATGAATCAGGACACTGGATGGCCTGAAAATCCTTATCCGAATCTAGTTCTTCACCCAATTGACACCAACGGCAAGCTGTATGCAATCATATTGACCTCGGGAACTCTGGACACCAATGGCGGTCCCATTGTTAACCAATATGCTCAAATTATGAATGGCAATGACGAACCCATTGAGGGTCTCTATGGTGCAGGAAACTGCATTGCAAGCCCATCTAAAGAGGCCTACTGGGGAGCAGGCGGGCCTTTGGGGTTGTCAATGACCTACGGTTATATTGCTGCTAATAAGGCTACTACTGCTGAAAAAGTATAATCTTTACTTAAATTACTGATTGAGAGCGAATCCAGATGAGTGAACCGAATACCGATGTGAACGCAATGAATGCCCTAAAAAGACGCCTTGATGAAATTGAAAGTCGCAACTCCATGAGGGACCTTGTGTCCAACTATTGCCATGGTTTTGACCGAAGAGATTGGGATTGCTTTATAAGTATCTGGCACGAAGATGCTGTTTGGGATATTGGACCCTTATTTGGAAGCTTCCACGGGCATGAGGGAATTCGAAAAGCTGTCTATGAAATTCTTTATCCGGTCTGGCGTGAATCGCATCACCTAACCACTAACCTCTGTATTACCTTTACTGATGATGATCATGCGGAAGGTATTTCTAATGTCGACTGTATGGGAGCTAACCCAGAAGATGAGGTGCAAATGGTGGGTGCAACCTATATCGATCAATTTGAAAGACGCCAGGGCGTCTGGAAAATTGCCCATCGCCGGGTGGAGATCCACTATTTTAATTCCATGCCAGGGGTGGAAATGAGCAAACCTTGGTAAGTGTGCATCATGTTCTGATTCCGTTCACTGGATCTCAAATCCAGACCTCGGTTTTTGGCTGATTCGTCCCATGATAATCCGATAAAAGAGTAGGTAGTATGTCTTCTAACGTTCAGACACTGGATGAAAACAAATTATGTCGTTACCTTGAAGCCAATCAGTCAAACTTCAAAGGGCCGATAGTCGCAACGAAATTCCCTGGGGGACAATCAAACCCTACTTTCAAGATTGAGTCGTCGGTGGGGGAGTTTGTATTGCGCCGGCAGCCACCAGGTAAGTTACTTAAGTCAGCTCACGCCGTTGATCGTGAGTATCGGGTCTTGGAGGCGCTTGCCGAAACAGATGTGCCAGTCGCTGAGGTTTATCACTTGTGCGAAGATCCAGATGTAATTGGATCAATGTTCTATGTTATGGAACATTGCGATGGAAATATTCATTGGTCGTCGTCGCTAGAGGCTCTAGCTTCAAACGAGCAGAGGAGCCGTTGCTATGACGAAATGAATAGAGTTCTTGCAGCCATTCATTCTGTAGATCTTGGAAAAGTCGGCTTGCTTGATTACGGAAAACCGGGAAATTATTTCCAGCGTCAGTATGACAGGTGGTCTGCTCAATACCGATCCTCGGAACTCAAGGTCATCCCTGAAATGGATGAGTTAATCGGCTGGTTGGGAAAAAATGTGCCTGAAGACGATGGAAGGGTATCACTAGTGCATGGTGATTATCGGTTGGATAATCTTATGTTTACTAGGGACGACTCGTCTATTAGAGCAGTGCTTGATTGGGAATTATCAACCCTAGGGCACCCTTATGCAGATTTGGCATATCAATGTATGGGAATGCGATTGCCGGCCAAAAATGCTGCCGGAGGCTCCTCATCAGGGTTACTTGGGATAGACATCGCCGCTCTAGGGATACCAACTGAAGAAGCTTATGTTCAAACCTACTCTGACCGGATGGGGCTGGGAACAATTCATAATTGGAATTTCTATATGGCGTTTAGTTTTTTTCGACTCGCCGCTATCCTTCAAGGCGTTGCGAAGCGAGCGGTTGATGGAAATGCGTCGAGTGAGAAGGCTGCTAATATGGGCAAGATGGTGCGACCTCTGGCGACGAGTGGTTTGAGCATTGTTAATGGCTAATTTGTTCCTAAAATTGTATTACATATCAGTTGCCACATCCCACGCGACAACTTTCATTTTGCGATATGCAAGCTTGACTGTTGATCTAGATCAATAGAAAAATACCGCAAAATAGCAGGTGTGTTATCATCAAAAGAAATCCCATGATTGATGAAAACTGACTGGGCCCTTGGGCATCCTCGTCGTAGCACGTATAATTCATACGATTTTAAACCCATTCTATTACTTAGTTGGATTATTAAATGGTCGTGCGCACTCGTATAGCTCCCTCTCCAACAGGTGATCCACATTTGGGGACCGCATACATAGCGCTCTTTAACATGGTGTTTGCTCGCCATAAAGGTGGCAAGTTCATTTTGCGCATCGAAGATACCGATAAGGTGAGATCAAGTAAAGAATCAGAGGAAAGGATTCTCGAATCGTTGCATTGGTTGGGCATCGAATGGGATGAGGGTCCCGATATTGAAGGGCCCATGGGGCCCTATCGTCAGAGCGAACGCACGGAAATATATCGAGAGCAAGTTGAAGTATTGTTGCAGAAAAATCAGGCATTTCATTGCTTTTGTTCTCCTGAGAGGTTAAACCGCCTGCGGGAACAGCAACTGAAAGAGAACTTGCCGCTAGGATATGACGGTCATTGCTGTACTTTGAGTAAATTGGAGGTCAAGAAACGACTAGATGATAAGCAACCTCACGTGATTCGCATGCTTGTGCCTCCTGAAGGCTTTTGCACTTTCACTGACATGCTGCGAGGGCAGATTAATATCGATTGGGCACAAATTGACATGCAGGTGCTACTTAAAGAAGACGGTTCTCCGACTTATCATCTCGCGAATGTGGTCGATGATCACCTTATGGGCATTAGCCATGTCATTCGTGGCGAGGAATGGATTAACTCAACGCCAAAACATGTTTTACTATATCAGTCTTTTGGTTGGTCGACTCCTACCTTTTGCCATCTTCCATTGCTTCGTAACCCTGATAAAAGCAAACTCTCTAAACGCAAGAATCCCACGAGCATTTTATTTTACCAACGGATGGGTTATCTTCCGGAGGCCGTCATCAATTATCTCGGTAGGATGGGGTGGTCAATGCCGGACGAAAGGGAAAAATTTCATTTGTCGGACATGGTAGCTGCTTTTGATTTATCCCGAATCTCTCTTGGTGGCCCCGTATTCGATTTGGAAAAATTGACTTGGCTCAACGGGGTTTGGATTCGCGAGGAACTCGCAGATGAACAATTGGCTGATCGTCTTCAAGAGTGGGCTCTAAATCGCGATTTTCTTATGCGTTGCCTTCCTCTAGCTAGACAGAGAATAGAAACTTTTTCCGATCTCGCACCACTCGGCGGTCATCTGGTCTCAGGCATGTTGTCTATAAAAAGTTCGGATCTTTTGTGCTCGCATAAAAGTTGCGATGAGGTTGTTGAGATTCTCCAATATGCTTTATGGAGGCTAGAAAAATTAGAGGTGTGGGATCGTGAAAGTATATTTACTTCTCTTAAGGATCTCTCTGAAGCCATGAGTCTGAAATTAAAAGTGTTCTTGGAGCCTCTGTTTATAGCTATAGCTGGGAGCAGTTCTTCAATCTCGGTTATGGACTCGATGCATCTATTGGGGCCTGATTTGTCGCGCGCTCGCTTGAGGTATGCAATAGATATGCTCGGTGGTGTCAGTAAGAAAGCATTGAAGAGACTTGAAAAAACTTACGCAGCACTTGAATAAATATTATTGTTTTTCAAAACTCTACCTCCAACTTCTTCGTCATATGGAGCTTCTAAAAAGGTCGATATAATATTAATGAGTGGAAATATCATAATGATGGTTTTGGTGCCTTGACGTAATGAGTGGTGCACGACCGAAAGTTGTATTAACGCGAAAATGGCCTCATCGAGTGGAAACCAAGCTGGCCGATCAATTTGACCTTGAACTAAATGTCGATGACCATCCGTTTACATTTAAGGAGTTTGAGTCTGCTCTAAAGACGGCAGACGCGATTTGTCCCACTGTGACCGACCGTTTGGATGAGCGACTATTCGATGGTATCGATATGAAGGTCAAGATGTTGGCCAATTTTGGTGCTGGCACCGAACATATCGACATTGAGGCAGCCCGTCGTAATGGTATCACCGTCACGAACACGCCTGGCATATTGACCAAGGCAACAGCTGAAATAACAATTGCTTTGATGCTAATGGTTGCGCGACGCGCTTCTGAGGGAGAGCAATGGATTCGTGCAAATAAGTGGGACGGCTGGAGTCCAACGCAGATGCTCTCTACTGGGATTACAGGGAAAACGCTCGGACTTGTGGGGATGGGACGCATTGCGACGCGAGTCGCTGAGATAGCAGGCCATGGTTTTAACATGACTATCCAATATTTTTCGCGGTCAGAAGTTCCATCAGAGAAACTTGCTGGTTTGACGGTTTCACGAGTCTCGCTAGAACAACTTTTGAGTACATCAGATTTTGTGAGCATTCACTGCCCTGCTTATGATGAGACACGCGGACTGATAGATGCAGATGCATTGCATCTTATGTCGAAAAACTCATTCCTAATTAATACTGCCCGTGGCTCAATCGTAGATGAAAAGGCGTTGGCTTATGCCGTGAAGAACTACTCGATAGCAGGAGCTGGGCTAGATGTTTATGAACACGAACCCAGAATATACCCAGATCTGTTAAAATCAGACCGCGTTGTATTGTTGCCACATATAGGAAGTGGAACTGTCGAGACACGGGAAGCTATGGGGTATCGGGTGCTTGAAAATTTAACAGCATTTTTTGCCGGCAATTCCCCTCCAAATTTGATTCATTGCTGATCGACAGAAAATTTCCTTTTATGGCAGCACAGAGGTAAGCTACGAAACACGTCGCAAAAAGACAACTGAGATACACCCCACTAATCCGCATCCAGCGATGCCGAGGAAGTATATCTGATACCCTAATTTTCCCGGGTATGCTTCTAATATGGCAGCATTTACAAGAGGTAGATATATGTCCGGTAGGTAGCCAACCATCGACATTAGGCCGATTACAAGACCCTTGGATCGATCAGGAATTGCACAGTTATGAAGGGTACTCCAGTAAATCCCCCTCACGGCGTAGGTCGCCAAGCCTGCAACTAGAACTACCGCAACTAGGACTCCGGTCTTGGTTGAGACTGGCAGCAGAGCTATAGCACAAATACTGCATGTGGCAAATAACATTGCGAGCCCCAATATATACTCTCTCCCAAACCAATCTCCAATATAGCCGGTGGAGATCGCACCAAGTGGACGCATCCATAGCTTGGCGACGGTAATTGATCCGACAGTAACAGCGGTAAGTGAAAAATTTTCTTGGAGGTGGGCTGAAAAGGAATAGGTGGCCCAGAACAATTGGTACCCGCACAATATACAGATTGCAGCAAGCCAAACATCTTGGCGTAAAAAAACCAATCTCAATTCGATTAAAAGTTTCCCAGAGGATTTTGAATGTGGACCAGTTTTGGAGGTGTCTAACAGGCAGTAAACCAGTCCTATCGCTATTGCGATCGCAACACAATACACATATATAACTCGTTTTAGAGCCTGGTCTGAGGCCCCAGATACGTTATCCAAGTAAGAAGAAAATATCCAGATTGCTATGGTTGCCAACATGGCCTCTACTAATCCCCTGCCGCCATCCAAGAGCCCGAAAAACCGACCTTGGTAGTGTCCTCCGGCTAAAATAGAGACAATTTTTATATGTGCCGCCCAAAAGGTTAGGCCGGTCGAAATCCCCCAGCAAGAAAAAATTAGTAATAGATTTCGGTACGAAGGGATGGAAGCGAACCATATGCCGAGCGACCCAGTCATCACTAATGCGTATAAAATTAATAAACGAGGATTAAGACGATCTGCTAGCCAACCGCTCGGAAGGTAGGTCAGAGCAAAAGTTAATCCCATTAGCGCATAGCAGTTGCTGAGTTGGCTGATGGTTAAATCAAAAGATTGAAGAATCGACAGCTCAAAATTTTGTCTCAAATAAAGCAGCGGAAAAATAGTGCCAGCTGCAACGATGACCACAAATAGTTGGAAATGACGGTTAAAATTAATACTATTTAATTTCACCAAAGCTATAGATTTCAATGGGAGGGACCGTAAGTTTATCGATATGTGAATCCGTCGCCAAGTATCTTTCACGATCAAAGCAGACGATTTTAGCTAAAAGATATTCTGTTGACTTGCTCAGACACCCTGCCTATCATGCGGCCAGAGTAGAAGGGGCCTTAGCTCAGCTGGGAGAGCGCCACAATGGCATTGTGGAGGTCAGCGGTTCGATCCCGCTAGGCTCCACCATCTTCCTTTTAAAATATTTTCCTCTTTACAAGGCTTTTGTCTGAATCTTGCGGATTATCAAGTTGCTACTAGGAAAAAGTGGCAGGCCCGTGCGAAAGATTACATTGCGCCTGCCGAAAAAGCTTGGCATTCACATGAGGCCTTTTGGGGCATTTGGAATACTCCCGAATCGAAATTGCAGCTATTACCAACCAACCTAGATGGTTGCAGATGCATTGAGCTCGGTTGTGGGGCTGGCTATGTGTCATCATGGATGGCAAGGCGAGACGGTCAAGTTGTAGGCATCGATCCTGCTGCAAACCAACTGAAGACTGCCAGTCGGCTTGAAGAGCAGTATCAATTGGGAATAGAGTTTGTCGAGGGTTTCTGTGAGGCGTTGCCTTTCCCAGGTTCGTTTTTTGATTTTGCAATCTCAGAGTATGGTTCTTCTCTATGGGCAAATCCTTTAAGATGGATTCCTGAGGCATTGAGGGTGCTAAAAACTGGAGGGCGACTGGTTCTTATGACCGACAAGGGATGATGCTATCCATGCATATAGGTTCGGCTGCCATTCAAGGATGCGGGATTTTGGGTGGCGACACAAAGTGCTGCTTCGAAGACGATTAAATTATAATCGAGTGAGCCATTGGGGAAATAAAAAGCCTTTGGATTCAAGGAAATCGGGGTTATAGAGTTTTGAGAGATATCTGGTCCCGGAGTCACATAATATGGTAACTATACAATGACCCGGCCCCATTTCTTTTGCTAACTTCATTGATGCAGCGACGTTTATTCCGGAACTGCTTCCCAGAAACAGGCCTTCTTCATGAGTTAGACGAAACATGACATCAATAGTTTCTTGATCTGGAATCCGGTAGGCTTTGTCGATTTCTATGTCTGAAAGATTGTCCGTTATGCGTCCTTGCCCAATCCCTTCAGTGATGCTTGATCCCTCTGCCATTAGCTTTCCATTGGTATAGTAGTTGTATAAGGCAGCGCCGGGGGGGTCTGCTAGACAAATTACAATATTTTTCTTTTTTTGTCTCAGAAACTGGCTAAGTACATGGTGGAGCCTTACAACACAAACCGTCCAAATAAGATCACCAATACAGATCGAATTGCATATTTATTGGAGCGGGAGGAGTTGCTACTCCCTTACGAGCCCTTCCATCAGGAGCTTTTGAAGTTCCAACAAAAGGAAAGCGGCGTAAGGGAAGCAGGTGAAGGAGCGCATGATGACTCAGTAATGGCTTTAGCTCTCGCGATGCAAGCGTGCGCTACAACTCCTACAGCTGATTGGTTAGATCTTGTCTAAGGAAACGTGGGAAGAAGCTCTAACAGATAAGTCCAGATATGAACGAATGCTCATATCTATGAAGGACACTGTTTCTGAGTATTCCGATGAAGAAAATGGAATGCTGTTGATGCAGTATCACCTGGCCGAAGCGTTAAAAGATCTTCACGACTATCACTCTAAAAAAGAAAGAGATCTGCGCTTATTCATCGCTAATCTAGAGTTAATGAGTTAGTCGTAAACATTGGCGGAAACTTCTGAAACTCCTGATAACGAATTAATTGTAGTTATTTGATCTTCTGAAAGGCTATTTAAAGTTATTTTACTTTTAGTTTTTATCATGTTTAAAAAATCATCTGTAACTTTTTTCGTAAAAGATAAATCTTTTCCTTTTAGGATATCAGTCAAAATTGATGCTGATGCTAGAGAAATTGCACATCCCTCACCTTCAAAACTCAAACCTTTTATATTTTTACCTTCTTCTAAGTTTAAATAAATATGAACTTTATCTCCACACAGAGCATTATAAGCTTTTGCATCATGATTATAATTTTCACATTTCCCTTTATTGCGAGGGTTTTTAGCATGATCTAAAATAATTTCTTGATATAATTCTTTAAGGTCCATTATAAATCAAAC
>CAJWMT010000087.1:0-9831 GCA_913044275.1 uncultured Cellvibrionales bacterium | reverse complement strand
AACACCCACGCGGTTCTGATGATCAGATGCTTGCAGCCCGAAATCGTAACAGCGTCCTCTCCAGAGAGCTTCGAAATTGCGTAAGAGCCTTGAGCGGATGGGGGATCTAACTCGACGTAGGGTCGAGCTGAATTGCCATCAAAAACATAGTTAGTCGATAGTTGAATCAACCAAGCATCAATGCATTTACAGCTTTCTGCAAGGTTGGAAACGGCCTTATGGTTTATCAATTCTGCCGCTTCCGGATTCTGCTCTGCAGCATCAACATCCGTATATGCGGCGACATTTATAACTACATCGGGATGGCAATCTATGATAAATTTAGAAGTGGCGGGTAAATTTCCTATATCCATATCTTCTCTCGACGAATAAATCATTTCATAATCGGTATGAGAGAACTGATCGCGCAGACAACTTCCCACTTGGCCTTTACTTCCGAAGATAAGTATCCTCATAATTTTAGGTCATCAAATAGTGGAGCATTTGCATCTTTGTCTGACAAGATGGGCACATCTGTTGGCCAAGAAATAGACAGCTTTGGATCATTCCATAATATGTTACCTTCGTCATCTGGGTCGTAGTATTCCGTGCACTTGTACTCAAGCCCTGCGCTCTCAGACAGAACTAAAAACCCATGTGCAAACCCGGGGGGAATCCAGACCTGTCTTCTGTTTTGCTCGGAAAGTGTTACCGCATTCCAATGGCCGAAAGTCTTTGATTGCGTTCTGATATCTACCGCAACATCGAAAACTTCTCCCGATACCACTCTTATTAATCGGCCCTGAGGTCGTTTTCTTTGGAAGTGCAACCCACGCAATACGCCGCGGGTTGAAAATGAGTAGTTATCTTGAACGAAAGATAAACTAGTTCCTATAATTTCAGCGTAGCGAGCTACCTGAAACACCTCAATAAAAAAACCCCTATGGTCCCTGTGAATCATCGGTTCAATAGTCACACAGCCATCCAGTTTAGACGCTAATACCTTCATCGGAAACCATTCGCCACTTGGATGAGATACTCCCCGTAGCTTGTCAGGTGATACTTCTCAGCTTGCGAGAGAAGTTGGTCAACCGATATCCAATTCTGGAGGAAGGCAATCTCTTCCAGACAAGCTATCTTTAAACCTTGACGTTGCTCCACAGTTTGAACGAAATGGCTGGCATTAAGCAGTGAGTCATGAGTGCCGGAATCAAGCCAGGCTATACCCCTGCCCAACCGCTCCACTCGAAGGTCTCCTCGCTCCAAATATTCATTGTTTATATCTGTGATCTCTAACTCTCCGCGTGATGATCGAGGCAATGACTCAGCAATTTCGACCACATCACTATCATAAAAATAAAGGCCCGGAATAGCCCAGTTTGATTTCGGATACTCGGGCTTTTCATCTATCGACACAAGATTTCCATTCCCATCAAATTCAATCACCCCGAATCTCTCGGGATCCTTTACGTGATAACCAAAAATTGTTGCTCCTGATTCAATCTTTGTTGCTGTCCTGAGGATATCTGAAAATTGATGGCCGTAGAAAATATTATCGCCCAAAACGAGCGCGGTGTTTTTTTCGTCGATGAATCTTTTGCCTATCAAAAATGCTTGGCCCAGTCCATCTGGATTTCGCTGAATTTCATAAGTAAATGCTACGCCAAATTGGCTGCCATCCCCGAGCAACCTCTGATAATTGGGAATATCACTAGGTGTCGAGATTATTAAAATTTCTCTGATCTCCGCCAGCATAAGTACCGAAATTGGATGATAAATCATCGGTTTGTCATATATAGGTAATAACTGTTTCGATACTCCCATAGTTATTGGATGCAAGCGCGTGCCCGATCCCCCCGCCAAAACTATCCCTTTAAACTGAGGTTTCATATTTATGCACCAATTGTGATTTTAAAATTAACCATCAGACCGTGCTTGCTTCCACCAGGCCCTATTGTTGAGATACCATTTTATGGTCTTGAGCAAGCCAGACTCGAACGTTTGTTTCGCTTTCCAACCCAACGCTCGACCGATTTTCGTCGCGTCAATAGCATAACGATGATCATGCCCAGGACGATCCGCGACAAAAGTTATAAGGTCTCTATAATTTTTAATTCCTTTGGGCTTTTGAGCGATTAACTTGTCCAAAATGTCGCAAATTGTTTCAACAACCTCAATGTTAGTTTTCTGAATATGGCCTCCAACATTGTAGGTATGACCAGGTTTCCCCTGCTCTAAAATTTTCATCAAAGCAAGTACGTGGTCATCAACATAGATCCAATCTCTTATTTGTGTCCCATTTCCATAAAGAGGCATCAACTCCCCCCTTTCCGCATTTATAATCATTTTCGGTATCAATTTTTCTGGGAACTGATAAGGACCATAGTTGTTAACGCAATGGGATATCAATATCGGCATATTATAGGTGCGTCCCCAAGCTCTGACCAGATGATCAGCTGACGCCTTGCTTGCTGCATAGGGCGATGACGGTGCGTAACAGCTTGACTCAACTCGCATTGAATCGGAAGCCTTTAAGTCTCCAAATACCTCATCGGTAGAAATGTGTTGAAAACGGAAAGAATTTCGGGCATTCCGAGACAATCCTTCTAAGTAATCTCTTGTGGCCTCAAGCAATACAAAAGTGCCCATAATATTTGTTGTCATAAAAGGCTCAGCATGCGAGATTGATCTGTCAACATGAGTCTCAGCTGCCATATGAATCACAGCTTTAGGCTTGTGCCGTTTAAAAACCTCACGCAACAAGTCGCGATCACAAATATCAGAGTTGTAAAAGTGATATCGACTGCTATTTACCACGCCAGCTAATGAAGAAAGATGTCCGGCATATGTCAGTTTATCGATGTTCACAACTTTATATTCTGTATGCTTCAAAATGTATCTAACGGCAGCACCACCAATAAAGCCCGCCCCACCAGTTATAAGAATCGTCATAATCCCCCGGCCAATATCACCCAGCGTTTCTCCTTTTAGTATAAAATATATATATGCAATTGCGTAATCTGATTCAGATATAATTCTTGCTCTGGACAGTTAGTTATAATTCGTTTCCATTTGGCCACACAAAAATTACTCATTAAACTAGACGGTTAAGCCAAGCGATCTTAGAAACTGGAATTTCTCAAATATTGATCTGATTGTAATTTCGGACATTTGTAAGGGCACCCGGCTAAAAAATGTGGCTGTTAGATCTTAAGAGAGGTAAAAATTGAAAGCAAAATTTCCGTTAGCTTCGTCATCATGGGACATTCATGAATCGCGCGCCATGCAGCGTGTGATAGATTGTGGAGTCTTCACAATGGGCACTGAAGTTAGCCGCTTTGAAAAAAAATTCGCCGAGTTTTTCGGTGCCAGATATGCCGTGATGGCTAATTCAGGATCATCGGCCAACTTGCTTATGACAGCAGCTCTTTTCTTCTGCTCGAATACAAGCCTCCAACTCAAAAGAGGAGATGAGGTAATCGTTCCTGCCATAGCTTGGTCAACAACCATAGCACCTCTGCATCAATATGGCTTGCATCTGAAGTTTGTAGACGCCGATTTAAATACCCTCAATTATGATATTGATGCGCTAGAGTCAGCCGTGACAAGCAAAACTAGGGCAATTATGGTTGTAAATCTTCTTGGCAATCCGAACGATTTTTCTAGGATCAAAGATATTACTCTCGGAAAGGATATCATAATTTTAGAGGACAATTGTGAATCCATGGGTTCAAAATATGACGGAGAATATGCGGGATCATTCGGAATAATGGGTACCTTTTCATGTTTTTATTCTCATCACATCTCCACCATGGAGGGTGGGGTGGTCATTACCGATGATGAAGAGTTATACCACATAATGTTAGCGCTTAGAGCTCACGGATGGACACGAAATCTCCCAACAGAAACCAAGCTTATCGGTAAAAAATCGTCCGATGAGTTTGAGGAATCTTGGCGATTCATACTTCCAGGTTATAATCTTAGGCCAACTGAGTTATCGGGTGCGCTTGGAACAGAGCAACTAAAAAAGTTGCCAAAACTCATTGAAGGACGGAGACGAAACGGTATTGCTCTCCAAAGAAATTTATCCCATCATCCTGATTTGATAATACAGAAGGAGATTGGCCAAAGTAGCTGGTTCGGATTTTCCTTAGTAATTCGCCCTGATTCCAATCTGACCAGAAATGAATTAATTAATTTGCTTCATAAAAAAGGTTTCGAGTGCCGGCCAATCGTTTCAGGAAATTTTACGAAGCATGAAGTCATGAAATTCTATGATTATTCTCTAGCCGGACCTTTGGAAAATGCGGAATACATTGATAGAAACGGGGTTTTCGTCGGCAATCAACATTACCCCATACCTGAGGCAATCGAAGCGTTAAAAGCAATTTAAAGACCAAAAAAACCTAGCTCCCTAACTAAAATTAAGTCTACAACCAAATGTTGAATGTGATTCAAGATGGTTCGCTTTCCTAGGCTTAGTCGACTTCGAAGCCACTTTCCAAACAATAATATCTGTAAGCTTCTTTAATGCCCTCTGAAAGCCCTGTCTTCGGTTGCCAACCCCAAAGACTTTGCAAATGAGTTGACGCCAATTTTTTTTGCATTCCCTCCGGCTTGGACAGATCATGAGTAAACGTCCCATTCCAATTCAAGATTTTTTTAACCATCTTGTAATAATCATCAACTGAAAAGTCCTCAGAAGGAGCTATGTTCATTAGATTGGGAATGCTGTCAATTTCGTGTGCTGCTTTAAAGATTGCATCGGCAAGATCTGATGCAAACATGAACTGCCTTCTCGCGGAACCGTTTCCCCAAATCTCTACCACGCCTTCCCCATTAATCTTTGCGTTGTGGATTTTATGAATAATCGCAGCGACCAGATGGGAGTTTTTCGCCCCGAATTTGTCAAATCGACCATACAGGTTGCAAGGTATTAATGACTTGTATGACAGCGTCTGATCTCTTTTTTGAATGTATTCGCAAAATCTTGCAGATACTATTTTTGCGAGTGCATAGCCTTCATTGGTTGGCTCTAATTCACCACTGAGGATGCTATCTTCTTGCAGCGGACTCTCAGCATTTCGGGGGTACATGCAACTAGAAGCGATGTTCAGAAATCTCTTCACTCCAGATCGGTAGGCTCCAATTATAATATTTCGTCCAATAAGTAAATTTTGATCCAAATAGGAAATTGGGTCCTCAATATTGGACTGAATACCACCCACTAATCCTGCTGCATGGACAATAATATCAGGTTTATTTTCTCGGAGATATTTTAAAACGCTATCCGAATCTAGTAAATTAAGGTCTTTAGAGCTAGGAGCGAGAACTTTCCACTCGAGCGCTTTGGGATGTTCTAAAACGTTTTTCCCAACCATCCCAGAGCCACCTGTCAGTAAAAGCTTCGGAGCCATATGATAGGAGTCCTCTAAAATTCAATAGACCTTGGGAGATCCAATTGGTTTTCTAGCAAAAGTCGCATTCTACGAGCGTCTTTTAGGTCGCAAACTATCATTTCAGCGCACATCTCCCGAACGCCTATTTTGGGCTCCCAACCCAAAAGCTGACGAGCCTCTGAGGGGTCCCCTAGCAAAGATGAGACCTCAGCGGGCCTAAAATAGGAAGGATCAATTCTAACAAGCACATCGCCCTGTTGGACAAACGGTGCCTTATCCCCTGAAATACTATTTACAATCGCATACTCTCCAACGCCAGATCCCCGGAAATCCAGTTGAATGCCAAGTTCTGCAGCTGCCCAAATGATAAATTGCCTAACAGAATGCTGCGCCCCAGTTGCAATGACGAAATCACGCGGCTGATCCTGCTGTAACATCAACCACTGCATCTCAACATAGTCTTTTGCGTGTCCCCAATCCCTCAGTGCATCAATATTTCCCATGTATAAGCATTCTTGCAAGCCCATAGCTATATTCGAAAGGCCACGCGTAATCTTTCGCGTAACAAATGTTTCGCCTCGTCTGGGACTTTCATGGTTGAATAAAATACCATTGCAAGCATACATTCCGTAGGACTCTCGAAAGTTAATTGTAATCCAGTGTGCATAGAGTTTCGCAACTGCATACGGTGATCTAGGGTGGAATGGTGTCTTCTCAGATTGCGGCGTTTCTTGAACTAACCCATATAACTCTGATGTAGAGGCTTGGTAAAAGCGGGTTGACCCATCAAGCTTGAGAAATCGAATCGCCTCAAGCAATCTAAGCGTTCCTAAAGCCCCAATATCCGCGGTGTACTCTGGGCTTTCAAAACTTACCGCCACATGACTCTGAGAACCCAAATTATAGACTTCATCAGGCTTCACCTCTGAAAGGATTCTGGTCAAGTTTGAAGAGTCTGAAAGATCGCCATAATGCAATTTAAGATTCACATTTTCCTCGTGCGGATCCCGAAAGATATGATCTATCCTACTGGTATTAAATGATGAGGACCGTCGTTTTATACCATGAACCACGTATCCTTTCTCTAACAACAATTCGGCCAAGTACGATCCGTCCTGCCCTGTAATACCCGTTATGAGTGCAACTTTGCTCGCCATAAAACTCCTGAAAAAAAATTTTAAAGATTTGTCTGCTTCCGTTAAGTAGCTAAAGCACAGAGAATATTTCGGTCGATTCCCTTACTCTCTGTCATATTTATCCTCATATCTAACTATGTCATCCTCGCCCAAGTATGTACCGGTCTGGATTTCAATCAATTCCATGGGCTCTTCGCCAGGATTTTCTAATCTATGGACTGCGCCTGTTGGTACATAAACTGACTCAGATTTACCAAGAATTCTAATTTGAGAATCTATGGTTGTCCTTGCTTTCCCTTTCACGACCACCCAATGCTCAGAACGGTATTTGTGGCTCTGCAAGCTCAAAGATGCCATAGGTTCGACAAATATCCGTTTCACTTTGAAATTGGAATCTGCGGCTAAAACTTCAAACCATCCCCATGGCCTATGATCTCTGAGAGATTGTGTTGATTGACTGATATTTTTTTTCTGCAAAACGGCAACAAGATCTTTCACTTCTTGAGAGCGGGATTTCTTGCTCACGAGAACTGCATCGGATGAGGCCACCGCAATAATGTCATCTAGGCCCAATCCGACTATGTATTGACCGTTGCTGTCTGCTCTCAGCATAGAATTCTTGCAATCTATAGCTGTAGCATTCTCCGAAAGCACCACACCATCCTCATTCTTCATTTGCATTTGCCACAATGACTCCCAACTGCCAAGATCTGACCAAACCATAGAGCAAGGCACTGCTGTCAATGTCTTTGATTTTTCAAAGATCGCATAGTCAATTGATATAGATTCATTTCGATTCCATGAATCGCTATCTAACCGAATGAAATCCAGGTCAAAATCAGCCTTCTCAAGCGATTCACTTGTGGGTGCTATCAAATGCGGGGCATGTTTGTTAAAGGCTTTTAAAATGTCCTGAACGGCGAACATAAAAATACCTGAATTCCATAAAAATCTTTTATCTTTGATCATTTTTTCCGCAACAGACTCTGAGGGCTTTTCAATAAAACTCTCTATTTCGATTGCATCATTACTGGGAATCTTAGAACATTTTAAGTATCCATAACCAGTTTCTGCTCTTGTCGGGGGAATCCCAAAAGTTACAAGTCTGCCTCGTTTAGCTTGCTGAAACCCAGACCTAATCGAGTCATAAAAAACTTCACTATCATCAATTAAGTGGTCAGACGGGCAAACCAAAAGGTTGGCATTTGGGAATTCCTGACTTGCATACAATGACGCAGCCAAAATTGCGGGCGCAGTGTTCTTGATATCTGGCTCAATTATTATTGCCATCGGTTCTACCCCAAGATTTTGGAGTTGTTGAGATACAATAAATCTAAAGTCTTCGTTTGTCATTATAATCGGAGGTAAGAATTCACAGGATGCAGCGTCGGCAAATCGATTTACAGTTTCTTCGAATAGGCTATTATGACCAAGTAGTTTGGAGAATTGTTTCGGATAACTTCCTCTAGACAAAGGCCATAAACGTGTGCCTATGCCACCGGCTAGTATTACTGGCAGAACACATCCCAACGTTGTCTTCCTTTAAATTAAGATTTTAGAGTTTGTCTAATGTTTCATCACATTGTAACATCGGGCCAAGCGATAATGCATAATTTCGCCGCTCAATTAGCGTCATTGGTGATGAAATCTCACCGCATACTATCGAAGTCTGAAGTTGCTATTTTCAGATTTTGTTTTCATTCATTCCGCGTGGTTTGCAATAGTCGTTTTCTTAACTCAAGTTAATATTATCACCAAAAACGATTGCGTTGCGTGGACATGTGACGGGCACACCCCTTTAGGCCAAAGTATGATAACATAGGCACGTTCCGCTTGAGTAAGCTTTGGTTCAAGAGCGCCGTCAGTTCCATGTTTAGCGAGAGGGATCAATTCTGTTATAAATCTTTTTTATCCTTTTAATGTAAAGTATGGCTATGTAATTAAAAATTAAAAACGGTTCAAAAAGACCTGTAACAATCGATGCATTGACAAAAGAAACATTTAACTTTGGAAGAAATGACTGAGAAACCTAAGGCTCATCCGACGCTTTGACAGCATCTGGTCACTTCAGATGTCTGAAGATCTCCTTACCGGAAAGATGGGATATCGTTAATTATACAAGTTTTTAACCAACAACTTGGGGCGAACAACAGTAAATTAAAGGTGAACTCATGACAAAAATTCTTTGCACTTTAGGCCCAAGTTCTCTTAAAAAAAGAATCGTTGAGGAGCTTGCCCAAAAGGGGGTCCATCTATTTCGAATCAATTTGTCCCATACCAATCTCGAAGATCTAGAAGAAATTCTATCTGAGTTGCAAAGTTGGTCAGACGTGCCCATATGTCTTGATAGTGAGGGCGCGCAAGTAAGAAATACGTCCATGACCAATGAGAACGTTATGTTTGAGAAAGATGCGCTCATAAAAATCCATAGAGCGCCTATTGTTGGTGACAATCAAAATATATCTTTTACCCCTGCCGCCGCTTTCGATTCTTTGCATGCAGGCGATGAAATTGCCGTGGATTTTAATTCAGCCGCTTTTGTCATCCAACGATGTTGCAAGAATCATTTGATCGCAAAGGTAACAAACGGCGGATCAGTTGGAAGTAACAAAGGTGCCGTTGTAAATAGGCCACTCAAACTTGCTGCTATTACTCCAAAAGATATGGCTGCATTCGAGTTGGGACTAAACATGGGTGTTGAAAACTTCGCTCTATCGTTTACGCATCGTGCAGAAGATACAATCCAAATGAGGGAATTAATTGGAGATAAAAATCTTATCTCAAAAATCGAAAGCATTGAGGGCATAAAGAATATCTTAGAGATTCTGCCAAACGTTGATCAGATCTTAATTGATCGTGGAGATCTATCACGGGAAATACTCATAGAAAAGATACCTTTTATTCAGCGTGCTCTCATAGCTCTGAGCAAGAACCATAACACTCCGGTATATGTCGCAACCAATTTGCTAGAATCAATGATAACATCGAGGTCGCCAACGAGAGCCGAAACAAACGATGTGGCAAGTACCCTTCTTATGGGCGCATCGGGTTTGGTCTTGGCCGCAGAAACAGCGATCGGAAGATACCCAGTTGCATGCGTTGAGATGATCAATTCAGTTATTGAAGAATATGAAAATTGGAGTCCAAAACAAACACTTGCAGAGATCATGAGATCTCAAACCTAGGGATAATCTTGGAATATTAGCCTCTGTGGCTTAAATTACGCACAATTTATTCATTAGGTTTAGCGGTAGTATATTAGAATCGGCTACCAACAAGCTTACGACTGCTTCTTCGACAATAGAAAGAAACATGAT
>CAJWMT010000086.1:0-9985 GCA_913044275.1 uncultured Cellvibrionales bacterium | reverse complement strand
ACTCAAACTTCCCGATAGGCGCGCAATGCGCGGTTTGATCAGGCCACCGATCGATTCTCAAAGGTTTGTCCCGGAAAAGTGGTAGATCCAACTGATCCGACTTGTTGGTCAAGGTTTTTTAAGCACTGATGCAACTCTATAATGCTCTAAATGCGCCGATGGATTTGCTGCGTCAGTTGTTCATAGATGCTTTCTGAAAAGTTCAAAAAGCGTTAGCTCTAGCAAATACTTGGTTTGCTGAATCACTACAATCAGCATACGGAACTGCTCCGCATGAGTGGTGAACTTAAACTGAGATAAAAGTTCTGACGTATTTGAACAGTGATAACCAATTTGTCCTATTCATATTGGGCAAAGTGAGTTGTGGGGGGATTTGCTGTTCACTTCTTTGAATATGTCCTCGGTCATACCTAGTTGTCAAAATACGATGTGCCATGGTGGTCACAGGTTTTTACCCAACGCATTAATCAAATTGAGGTAAATTAACATGCCCAAAGTTAAGCTCTTGATACTCGTTCTCAACATTGTCCTAGGTAATTTCTTGTCGGCCGTGCTCTGGACTTTTAGTACAACCGGAAGAATTGCAATCGCCCCTCCCGATGATTTGTCCCGAGTTATGATTATTATGTTTTGCTTAACACCGGTATTGACGGTGGCGTACCTTGCTTTCGAGGCACCTAATGTCTTTTCAAAACCTAAACCAAAGACAAACCCATGATCCCAGCCGTCAGCTTCGACCTCCTCTTCAGCCAATGTTGCAGATTATTCCGTCAAGCTTTTTCTAACTTATGATAAGAGGCGCATAAAGCGAGTGAGCAAAGACCAAAAAGCAGCGATTGTGTGGTTTAAGCGAGACCTTCGTGTACATGACCATGCGCCTCTCGCTAACGCATCACAAAATGGAATGCCGGTAATTCCTTTGTATATTTTTGAACCGGATTATTGGCAGCAAACGTTTTCATCGCTTCGTCAATGGAGTTTTATTTTTGATTCCCTGGTCGAATTGCGTGAAGAATGCCGGAACCTTGGCCAAACACTCATCGTAAGGCGCGGCGCGGCGGCATCCGTATTTGAAGAGCTTGTTCATGAATTCCCCATCGGAGCAATCCATGCCCATGAGGAAACAGGGAATGGTTGGTCGAGGGCGCGCGATGAGAGTGTTCGAGATTGGTGTGCTTATAAATGCATAGATTTCCATGAGTATCCTTCGAATGGCATAATCCGAGGCTTGGCTAACAGAGATGACTGGGCGAAACTAAGGGGAGCAAGAATGCTAGCGCCAACGGTTCCTCGCCCTTCAAATCTAATTGGACTGCCCGATGTTTTTCCTGGGGATATCCCATCCAAATCTGCGCCCATTTCTGGAGGAACCTCGGTTGCGCTGGCACAAAATGGCGGGAGAAATTCTGGCCAAGCGGCGTTGAGAATGTTTCTGCGGACAAACGCCAAGAAATATCTGCGGCACATTTCCGAACCTTACTTGTCGCAGAAATACTGTTCGAGACTCTCCTCTCACTTGACGTGGGGAACCATGTCGGTCAAAGAGGTGGTCAAAGCTATTCAATCGAGGTCTTTGGCGCTAGAAAATGAAGGGGAAAACTCTTGGACTAGAAACTTAAGAGCTTTCGAGTCGCGTCTAGCTTGGAGGTGTCATTTCATTCAGAAGCTTGAGGATCAGCCTGAGATCGAAAACAGGTGTATGCACTCCGCCCTCGAATCTTTACGTGAACCTGAAGGCAATGAGGAGCATTATGATGCTTGGAAAAGTGGAATGACTGGCTTTCCTCTGGTTGATGCGTGTATGCGAAGTTTAAATCATGGTGGATGGATTACGTTTAGGATGCGAGCAATGTTGGTGAGCTTCGCTAGCTATAACTTATGGATCGACTGGAGGCGATCTGGATCCCATCTCGCTCAGGTCTTTACAGACTATGAGCCAGGAATTCACTACAGCCAGCTGCAGATGCAATCCGGTGTCACGTCAATTAATGCAATTCGAATCTATAATCCGCTTAAACAATCATTTGAGAATGATCCAGCTGGTGATTTTATAAGAAGATGGATTCCAGAACTTAGAGGCATTCCGGCGCCATGGGTGCATAACCCTTGGAAAATGTCGAGGGCGTTGCAATTGCGGTATGGCTGTCAATTGGCAAAAGACTACCCAAAACCTGCAGTAGATCATGAAGTAACAGCAAAGCTTGCGAAAAATAAGATCAAGTTAGCAAGCCTAGGCGATGATTTCCGCGCAGAATCATTAAGAGTGTTCGACAAATTGGGCAGTCGCCGGCGTGTTAAGATTACTAAAGCAAGGCACGATAAAGATCAGTTAACATTATCTTTTTAGAAGAGACATTGAGATTGGGTATAAAATTATCGGAGTTGTTGAAAAAGCCAGTGGTTGAAAAAGTAATTTTTCACTCAGTTGACTTAAGCCTTTATCAGGTATCGGTCATTTTAGATGGCGAAGAGGTTTATGTCACAGATGAAGATGGGCGCTTCTTGCGTTCACGAAACCTCGCAGACCTGAGAAAGGCTTTACAAGGTTGTCGAACTTGGCGCACCGTGCTAAGGCACACCAGTGCATTTGATGAAATGGTGGGTGGCCCAGAAAAAGTTGGACAAAATATGCTGGAAGTGCGTTTGGAGGATAATAACTTTGATCTAGATCTTTCTGGCATTTGATGCATATTTCTAGGCATATACTCAAGCAACCCAATAAATCGAGTCGGACGGTGGTCAGATGCAAACAGACCTTGAATTTTTAGAAGAAACACTCGTGATGGGGGTGGCGGGCAAATTCATTACTTGCGCGCAACAAGAAAGAATTGAAACGTTCTTGAGAGAACCCGGTGTAAGTGCCCATAGTGTTCTTGCGGCAAATATGCACGCAGCACGATCTAGAACAAGCCTCATTTTTTTTCTACTGGGTTGCGCAGATGATTATTGGAATAGAAAGTCCATGGAGGCATAAATTTTATCCACTACTCGTCAAAAGGGGGATTGTTTTTGCGTCGATCAATGCACACATAGCCACTGACTGTGCGTTTAAGGCGACAGAAACCCGGAAAGGCCGCTTCCATAGCGTGTGATTTGCCGGTTGATTACGGGGATACGTGCGAGCCGAAGCGCCGTATTTCGCAATATTTTAAAAGGAATATGGTTATTGCTAAAGCCGTGATAGAAAGCGTCTATGGCCCCCATCATCAAGGAGTTGGCTATAAGTCGGTTATTATCATACTTTCTCAAAACCGGTGGCGAAGACCAATCAACATTCTGATGAATCGCTGAGCGAAAAATGTTTGTCATTACCTCAACGTCTTGAAAACCAAGATTCACTCCTTGCCCTGCCAAGGGGTTTATCGTATGAGCTGCATCGCCTGCCAAGATAACGTTCTTATGCACATATGACTTTACATGATGTTTCGAGATTGGGAATGACGCTCTATCCTGTACCTCAACTAAACCAAGCTCAATCGGAAATTCCTCGTGCAGTCTCTTAGAAAGGTCCTCACATGAAAGAACAGAAAGTTCTTTAACTCTCTCACGTGAGTGGTACCAGATGATCGAGCCCTGCGCTTCGGTTAGTGGCAGATATGCCTGCGGCCCCTCAGGTTTAAACCGTTGCCACGCTATTTTTGGCTGCGGAGACAGAGTTCTCGCTGATGCGACAAGACATGCTTGTTCATATTGGCTGCTTGTTGAAGCGAATGGAAAGGACCTTCTAACTGAGGATTTCATTCCATCGGTGCCGATTAACAAGCGCGCTGATAAAGACTTGCCGTCTCTCAGTTGCACGATTACTTGTCCCGGGTCAAGATGAAAGCTGGAGCATTCGCATGGAAAGAATAACTCGATGTTCTTATCTGCCTCTGCTACCTTCCAGAGAGCTAGTTGGATGACTCTATTCTCCACAATAGCGCCCAATTCTGTCTTCCCTATGGCTTGAGAATTAAATGATACATCGCCAAAGGCTGGTTGCTCCCAGACCCGCATTCCCTCGAGATTGCAAAACCTCATTTTCTCAATCAACGGCCAAGCCCTGTATGCCGACAAAATCTTTACTGTCTTTGACGTCAGCGCAGATACTCGGAGATCATAGGCTTGTTCGTGGGAATAGGTGAGCGGCTTACGTGCCTCTACGACAGCAACTTTTAGGCCGATGCTAGCGAGCCCGATTGCGCCACTCAGCCCAATCATACCGCCCCCGCATATTAGGACATCATAATTTTCTTGGGCCAAATTGTATCATCCTTATTTTTTAACTATGAGAGTGGCAGGGTGTTTCTTGCAGATTCTGAACCTATCTACGAGGCATGGGCAAACTTGGAAGCGTCAGCGGTCGATTTAATTGCAAGAGCTGATTGGTACTATAACGCAAACTGCTGTTAAAAAAAAAGGTAAAAAAGTTTATATGCTTGATGCCTCAACGAGTCTTCCAAGCAAAAAAATATGCGTGACTGAGATTTGCGATTACAGTTATTTTTGCTTTTTGAGCCTCTCTTCGACTGAGATGATATAATCACATTTTATTAAACAGATTTGGCTCTCAAATTATGACTAACAAGCGTAATATTTTTGGAAAACCAACCGAAATCCTACTCTAGTATGAGATGTCAAAGGCATTGTCTACCTCTCATTTTATTTTGAAAGACCTTCATGCATGACAGCGAATATTAATCGTTTACTTACCAATGCTATTGCTGCGCACCGCGCAGGACTCAGGTCAGAGGCAGTTGAGTTATATACAGTAATTCTAAAAAGTCAGCCCGGGCATGCCGATACCAATCATAACTTAGGAGTTTTGGCTTTGGAGGAAGGCAGGCTTGGCGAAGCAGTTGGATATATTCGAAAAGCGATAGATACCAACCCCAAGGTTGAACAATTTTGGGTCAGCCTCATTTTTGCCCTATGCGAGATGGGTTCTTATAAAGAAGCAAAAGAGGCGCTCGATGGAATGAGACGCTCTGATTTCATTGGTAACGTATTCAAAGAGCTTGAGAGTAAAGTGGCTTTATTGAATCCAGAGACACGTCCTGACGCCGATGAAAATCTACCTGAGACGGAGCTTAAAAAGATAACCGAGTTATTCGATCAAGGTGAGTTCAAACTTGCTTTAGAGAGGACAGCTGAGCTTTCACAACAGTTCACTAATTCTATGGTTCTCTTAAATATTGAGGCGGCGTCTAATGCTCAGCTCGGTAATTATAATCGATCATTAGAGCAGTATAATAAAATCATCTCGGCCGATCCGAATTATGCTGAAGCGCACTATAATTTGGGTTCTGTATTGCTGGATATGGGTCGCAAAGACGAGGCCATGGAGTGTTTGGAAAGGGCAATTAAGGTGGCACCAGATTATGCCGACGCATACAACACAATTGGAGTTCTACTCCAGGATATGGATGATTCAAAAGCGGCAATCAAATACTTTCAGAAAGCTATTGAGCTAGATGGTAAGTTTGTCGCAGCGCACAATAACTTGGGTATAGCACTGAAATCTCAAGGCGATATAAGCGGGGCAACTGAGAACTTTTCGAAAGCTTTAGACCTCGACCCGAACTGCTCTGCCAGCAGACATATGCTCGCGGCGATGCGGGGCGAACTGACGCTCAAGGCTCCTAGGGAGTATGTTGAACCTCTATTCGATCGTTTTGCGATAGATTTTGATGAGCATCTTAAAGATCGACATGATTACGCAATACCGGATGTTTTTGCATCGTTTCTGTCTCTAGAATTTCCCGATCAATCGTATGGGTCCGTTCTGGACTTGGGCTGCGGAACGGGATTATCGGGAAAGGCAATCATGGAACGGTGTGATAGCCTCATTGGGATCGATATCTCGAGACCAATGTTAGAACAAGCTAGAGAAAAAGATTTTTATGACCACTTGATACACGTCGATATATTTGACTATCTAACGGAAACAGAGCTGGACTTTGATCTATTTATCTGCCTTGATGTGCTGGTTTATATGGGCGATTTAAGTAATCTTTTTAAACTTATTAAATCAAAGAATAATCGAGCCGGTTATTTTGGATTTTCGACAGAGCATAGCGATGGTGACAGTTATTATCTGGAGAAATCTGGGAGGTATTCTCATTCCAAAAAATATGTGCAAGAGCTTTGCGAGAGTATAGGTTTTGATTTGGTCCGGTTTATTGAAGCTCCATTGAGAAAAGAGAATGGGATGCAGCTGACCGGCGGCGTTTATTTGCTCAAATTTGAGCTTTAACGAGCGGGTGGGTGCGGGAGGTTAATTGGAATTACATTTATTTTGGCTAATTAGTTTGTTTTATGGGATGAACCAAAATTTGCATTAATTCAATGAGACGGACATATATTCCCTAATCGTGCAGCAGTTTTGGAAACATGATGCAAGACTTAGTAATAGATTGGCTAAATTCAAATCATAGGCTTGCTTGGTTAGTAGTGCCGAGTTTTGCTTTTTTGGAGGCTTGTCCGGGTGTTGGTCTTTTTGTGTCAGGTATCTTCCTTCTTTCAATTTGCACCTTGCTTTATGCTCAGGATATGTTGCCCCTCGGGTTCATGATGGCATTGGCTTTTTCAGGTGCGTGTCTTTCGGATCACTTGGGATTTTACGCTGGCCGGTGGATTGGGCCTAAATTTCATCGTACTAAATTTGCCACTAATAGAAGAGATGTGATCAAAAGAGCCGAAGAGGTTGTCAATCGGTTTGGAGTCTTTTCAATATTATTTGGCAGATTGATACCGGCAGTTAGAAGCAAGGTACCGCTTTTGGTGGGCATTAGTGGTTTCGACCGCCTGAAATTTACCGCCATCGATATATTCGCCTGCATAATCTGGTCTAGCGGCCTAGGAATTTTGGTTGTTGGACTTCAAACCGTTTTCAGCAGTTAAACCTGCGCAGCAGGATCGGCTTGGTAAATCAGTTTTGCTCTGTCAGTCTGGCATCGCCAGGGGAACAAGTTTTTTTTTGTATCGAAAATCAGTCTTGCTGGATACTGCACCAATGAGAGCCAGAACGCCCAAAACATCAAATGGCTTGTGTATTCCAATTTAAACATGAAGCCAATGTGTGCCCGCACCGTGGGCCATTGAACGTCAGTGAAAGTGATCATGCCGAGGATGGCGACAAGAAAAAACGTGGATGAGACAAAACCTGTCCAACGAAACATCTGTAAACCGAGCTCCTTTGCAGGTGTGATTGCTATGCTCATGCTTTCTTTACGAGTCAGTCGATTTCATGGCCCACTAATCGTAAAAATAACGTCGGGGTTCCAGTGATTGTTCGAGCGCATCTCTAAGGTGGATTAATCTTTGCGGTAGACTCAGTTAAAGGACATTACTTCCTAGTACATTTACGCTTCCATTGCTGAGAGAATAAAAATAGGCAATAATTGACCGCCGTGGATGTCTCACCGCTAAGTTACTCCAACATTCTGACTGTAAGCGTTGAACAGCTCTGTAACTTTCACTCTGGATCGGTGATCGAGTTCTTAGTTGGCGGAAAGATCCAAGGGCGCGATCCGCACCGTAAATTTACAAACAATTCGATGAGGAGAGTATAATGAAATCTGTAAACGCTAAACTTTTATGGTTTTTGATTTTTTCGGTGAGCACACTCGCATTTACGCAGGCAGCCTATGCCGGTCACTGTGGGGGGTCTCATGACAAGATGGAGATGGCGGAAGACGACATTAAAAAGCCTGCGTCAGATGGCGGCAATGACAAGGACGGGCGGTTAGAACGAAAGGAAAACCCAACTGGGGGACGCGATGAGCAGCGCTCGGAAAAGCGTGGGGAAAATGGTCGGGCATAGCAAACCTGAATAATGATTGAAGTACTTCATTTGGCGTTGTCCTTGCTGCTACGAGAAAAGGGCTCGGCGCGCCATGGGAAGCCCACCCTATTGTCTGACAGGCTTTTCTTGGTAGACGGGTTTACTAGTTAAGTGCTTCGAACAACGTATTATCTGTGTCAAAACCGCGGCCTGGGCTGTGACAGTGTGGGTGATCGTCATGTGGGTTGAAAAAACATCGTCAAATAGCATTTACACCGGCCATAAGTTGCTCAATGGTTAATCTCAGAGGGAGGACACTTGGCCTGTTGGGAGCGCTTTGCATTACGCTCATGTCTTGTTCGATGTATCGGTCCAATTATTTATCCGACCAATTGCAAGTCGTGAACGCCGTCGAGAATTTTTACTTCCACCTCGACGTTGCAAGATACACTTCCGATTCGCTTGACGACATTGTGTCTGAGGATTTGCTGGTATTCGAGTCAGGTCAAGCAATGGATCGAACGCAGTTTCACAGATATTTAAGCCACACTGATGACTCGGTTGAACCGCTTTCCCTTACCCGGTGGGAGCAAAGTGACTTTAATATTTCTTCCGACGAGAGAATGATACATGCCACCTATCGTAATGTAGGAAGGTTCGAGCACGGTTCCTCAATGGTGGTTAAAATCGAGTGGCTTGAAAGCGCCCTCTTCATTCGAACTTCCGATGGACTCACGCTAAAATTCCTTAACGTAAACCTGGTTTCGAAAACCGTAAACTGAGCACGTTGACGGCTTTAAGTGCGGGACTACGCCGTAAATGACGTTGTCTCTTGTATCATGCTAGCTAAATGCTTCTTGAAGTTGAAGAATCCCTTCTTAGCGTGTTGCCAACAATGAGTATCTTGCGCTCTAACGACGAAATTAAGAGCACAACCCTGAGTTCTCGCAACGTCATTAATAAAATCTAGGCAGTCTCCTACGAATGGATACACCACATCCACGCCATCAAGTTGAGACGCAATAGAAATGAAATCTCGACTTGTAATATATTTAGCATTACCGAGGCTTTCTGAAAAATCCATTAGCAGCGACTTTTTAAAATTGACTACGTTTGGGCAAAGCGTGATAGAGCGATGGCATGTTTCCAAATAGATTACATATACTCCCTCATAATCGGAATATGAATGGTTTGCATCCCCAAGGTATAAGTCATTTTCAAAAACCAGCAGTTGCTTATATTTTGAGGGCCGTGAGGCGGTTGGCATATTTTTTTCCAGCTCGAATTGAGTATCTTCAATCAAGGGTAAGGGAGTTTTTGCAAGCTGAGTCGAAGGAAAACGATTGTTGGTGTACTTGGCTATATTGGAAGCTTTTGCTACGTAATGCTTGCCCTTGGTATGCAGACCTGCGACCCAGCGCCAGCTCAATGTGTTTGATGCGGCATCCCCATCATAGAGATGTTGTAAAAAAAAACGAGCGCCGCACTGCCACGGCAGCTTCAGCGTGAAAATCCAAATGCTGGCGAACCACATTCGCGTGTGATTATGCAGATAGTTGTGGTCTCTTAGTTCTTCTACCCAAGAGTCGAAGCAAGCTATTCCTGTACGGCCATTCTGAGCTTTGTTGAGCGCTTCGTCTTCCTGCAAACTGGCATCGTTTTTAAACGCTTGCCATACTGACGGCCTATTTTCTAGCCAGCCTTTCCAATAAATTCGCCAAAATATCTCTTGGATAAATTTTTCTGCCGATTTATAACTGCATTGTGAGAGCACGTTCTCGATGATTTCATATTCGAAAAGAACTCTGTGAGAAATGTATTTAGAAAGATGCGATACACTAGAATGTTTTCCAGGCCCAAGATCAAAATTTCGAAGCCTAGCATAACTATGCACGCCATCCTTGATGAATTGATCAAGCTCTCTCCGAGCATTAATGAGGTGTTTTTGTTTATTCATCGGTCGATGGATCAGTGTTTGACAGAACAAATCTCATATGCGTTCTCAGCGGATCGCTATTCTATGCTTCGGATTTTGAGGAAGAAAATTTCGGTAACTTGCTCATCTGAAACCTTTCGCGGCAAAGAAAATTGTATTTGAGACTAATCGTAGGTCGATGACTGACCTGACTAATTGCAACGCCGGAGAGAATCATTATCAACCCCCCAATTAAACTTGCAGAAATCTCGTCTTTGAGGAAAAGTGCTCCGAATACAACTGCC
>CAJWMT010000085.1:0-9993 GCA_913044275.1 uncultured Cellvibrionales bacterium | reverse complement strand
CGCGGATCAGCTTGATACCCTCCTCGATCGCGCCTGTTTTGCTGTCTGCGCAGAAGCTGTTGGTGCGATGAGCGCATTAATATCAATGACTATAGACTATTGCCAGCAACGAAAACAATTTGGGCAGTCCATCGGAAGTTTTCAGGCACTGCAGCACCGCATGGTCGATATGTACATAGCCTCCGAATTGTCGCATTCTCTTCTAATAGCAACCACGAACGCTATTGCTAACGCATCAGATGATCGCCATAAACTATTGGCTGCTTTAAAATTTCGGGTCGATAGATCTGCGCGCGAAATATCCTACGGGGCTATTCAGATGCACGGCGGCATAGCAATGACCGATGAATTTAAAGTAGGCCATTACTTCAAACGACTAACGGTCATAGCTAAGCAATTTGGAAATGCTGACTTCCAATTGGAACGATACCGTCACTATAATGCCCATAATAGTCATTCTTAATTAACCGCTTGAAAATGCCTCACAGAGGCAAGAAAGGAGTTCGAATTTCAAACTAAAGCCGAACGACAGTTGCGCAGCTTTCGTGTATCACTCGGTGTTATTGATCAACGTTTTTGGAATCGAAAACGGCGAATGAAGCATCAAACTTAGGAAGGTTATTGGTAAAAAGTCTCGCTCAAACTGATACCATCACAAAAAAGGAAACTATCATGGATCTAAAAATTAAAGGTAAAAATGCACTGATTACTGGCTCAACCAAAGGTATAGGCCGAGCTATAGCCGAAGCACTAGCCACTGAGGGATGCAACTTAGGCATATGCTCGCGCAATGCTTCTGAAGTGACTGAAGCAATCAGCGATCTCTCCGCTCATGGAGTGAAAGTTGTTGGCAGCAGCGTTGACATTAGTGATGGTGACGCCTTAAGCGCTTGGGTGGACTCATGCGCTGAACAATTGGGTGGTATCGACATCTTTGTCCCCAATGTAAGTATAGGCGCCGGGCAACCCGGAATAGAGGGATGGAAAACAGTTTTTAATGTGGACATTCTAGGCACCATAGTCGGCATCAACTCCGCCAGACCACACTTAGAGAAATCGGGTTCCAGCTCTATTATTATTATATCCTCAACCGCAGCGCTCGAAGCTGGTTTTGGTGCTGATCCCTATTGTGCCATGAAAGCAGCACTGCTCAACTACTCTGGAACCCTCTCACAAGAGGTAGCACCTTCAGGTATCAGAGTAAACTGTGTTAGCCCCGGACCAATATTCGTCGAAGGTGGGGCGTGGGACAACATTAGCAAGGCAATGCCGGAATTTTTTGAGAGCACGGTCGCATCCATACCCCTCGGTAGGATGGGTACAGCAGACGAGGTCGCCACACAAGTTGCCCTGCTTGCGAGTCCTCTCTCAGGCAACACGTTAGGTACCAATATTGTCATTGACGGAGGCTTCACCAAAGGGATTCAATTTTGACTGCTAGTCAAAGATTCTACACTCAATGTGCGGCATATGCTCTTAATCACAATGAGACAGAGTGTTATGGCCGCACAACGACTATTTGGCCTCTGTCAACACACGATTTTTTAAGCATCCCACTGCTCATCAAGTGAACGCGCTCCTAGCTATTTCTCTACAAGCCGAATGGGCCAATATACCATTTTTACATTGGGAGACTTTAGTTTGCTGCACCGCTTAGCGGGATGATCTGACCGTTATTGGCAACCTCAAGCATATATTTTATTACCCCATTGATTTCTTCCAAACGGAAAACCCTCCCGATAGTGTCTTTTGGGTTTATCATACCCATATAATCCGCCTCGGTCTCAAATTGATCCACGCTACTTTGGATCATATCGGTAGCAGTAGCTCCAAGTCTTAAAAAGTTAACACGAATATCGAGTTCTGGGTTAACCGGTCCACCGGCCACCATAGCTCCATTAAAATCACTTAGATCTCGGGTCACCTCATACGCGGTAAGCTCGGTAATTTTTTGCAAAGCAGTCTTCGAACACACATAGGGCGCGGCGTTGGCGAGATTGTAAGACACAACATCACTTCCGATATTTATAATACGACCAAAACCATGAGCCCTGAATACTCGCGAAGATGCAGCTATCAGCTGCATTGGACTCACAATATTTGTATTGAGCGTATCATAAATTTGCTGATCTTCGAGACTTTCCAAGGCACCAAATGCGCCCGTCCCAGCATTGTTAACCAAGACCGCGTATTGCGCTAGATTTTTAGCGGCAGAGATGGCAGTTTGTCGAGAACTTTGGCTATTGACGTCTCCCGAAACCAAGATCAATTCAGCACCTAAACGATTTTGTTTTGAGATTTCATTCAGAGAATCTACCACCGGTGAAGCATCAGTTTCATTCCTGCAAAAAATAACTATTTTCATGCCGTAGTCCATCAGTGCCTTGGTAACTTGCAGACCAATGCCTCGATATCCTCCTGTAACAATGGCTGACTTATCTTTTAGCATTTTTCGATCAAATGGTTGGTATGACATTATTTTCTCCTGATGAACCGTTTTCAAAACCTAATTACCCTTTCTGACTGGATCTGATCCATCCCAGTTAATGGAAGCCTCTTCTACGCGCCTAAATAATTCCTCAACTTCTTCATTTCTAGTTACAATTTCGAACATACAACCAATCATATCTCGTGTATCAAAGTAGGCAAATTGAGTTTCTCCACTTTTCGCTGAAAACGCTGCCGGGCAACCAATGCTCTCGAAGTCCACTAGGTCAGTTTCAAAGTCACTTGTCCACGCACAAATATGATGAAACCCAGTTTTTCCGACATCAACACTATCACGATAGACAGACGGATGGGACATGGGTTGGATTAGTTCGATTTGGGTCTGTCCCGACTGAGCCAATGCCAGTAACACCTTGAACTCTCCGGGTTCGCCTCGATATAAGACGTCGGAAAAGACGTCAACAAAATCAAACAGGAGGAATGGCCCCACTCCAAAGGTTTGGGCCCAAAAATAGCTCGCAGATTCCACATCATCAACTACCCATGCGCTCTGAAAGATCTCTCGCTTTAGTAGCCTTTCATCCATAATAACTATCTTTTTACTAGCTGATTTATTAGAGCACAATGATCATTTAAATAACACAATCTTAGACTGGGGTAACACTTCCAAACAAATAACCTCATTTTGATTGGAAGCAAGAACGCCGTTCATTGGCCTAGTCGCTTGCTTTTTTGAAAAAATGTATTTGATAAATCTCAGTCTGCAAGCTTTACAATCGTTTTACCAAAATTTTTTCCCTGAAACATGTCGCAAAAAGCAGGGCCCACGCGATGAATGCCATCCGACATATACTCTATGCTTCTAAGTTGTCCAGACTCTATCCAATCCATTATTTGATGCCGAGCCTCGTCATACCGATCTTTCTGATGATGGCACATTAAACCGGTCATCGTTGCAACGTTTTTAGATAGATTAAAGAGATTGTTAGGCCCGGGCGCTGGCTCGTCCAAGTGATAATCAGTTATGGCGCCACAAAGTATAATTCGAGCCTTTTCATTTATGTTGTTAATTGCGGCCTCGAGCAACGGGCCTCCTATGTTATCGAAGTAAACGTCCACCCCGTTTGGACAAGCTTCGCCAATTGCAGCACTCAGATCCTCCGTATCACGGTAATTTACGGCAGCATCGTAACCCAACTCATCCATGAGTCGCTGACATTTTTCGTCACTGCCGGCAATCCCCACAGAGCGAGCGCCAAAGATTTTGCCGATTTGGCCGGCAACAGACCCAACCGCGCCACCTGCACCGCTAACCAGCAAAGTTTCTCCGGGTTGTAGCTTGCCCACATCAGTCAACCCAAAATAGGCTGACAGACCTGTATCACCCAAAATGCCCAAGTAATAGCTGAGAGGCGCGTCAATGCCCTTAGGTAAGTGCACAAACCACTCATCAATACCGTTGCTTATACTATACTCTTCCCAAGAAACCCTAATCATAAGCAAATCACCAAGTGGTAGTTTCGGGTTTTTGCTTTCCACCACCCGACCCAATGTCAGACCCATCACCGGCTCACCAATTTCCATCGCTGGCAATATGTGGTCTCCGCTACCTTCCTTCATCCAGTTTCTAAAACCAGCATCAAGCGAGATATACAAATTTTGTATAAGGACCTCACCATCCGCGATTTGACGAATGGGATTTTCTACGACTTTAAAGTTATGCTCTACTGGCGTTCCAACCGGACGTGATTCGAGGAGCACTTGACGATTTACTTTCATGATTAAGCCCTTCTACTAGAATGGTGTGCCGCTGCCCTAGAATCAATTAAACAGTCATCACTCAACGAATGAAAGAGTCGCTCTTAGCTTGAAAAAATAAACTCAACAGACTAAAGCTGAGCAGTCAGCATTTGAGTTGAAGAATAACTACGGAGAACATAAAATGCAACGCCATGTATACCCTCAAATAAGACTCCATAGGAACCTATTATGTCTACCTTCAATACACGACAAATACTGCTGACCTCGCGACCTCAAGGGCTTCTGAAAGAGTCTGATATAGAAAGAACTGAGACGACTCTCGACCATATAGATGAGGGGCAAATCATAATAAAAAATCAGTACCTTTCGCTTGATCCAGCAATAAGTGTCTGGATGAGTGATATGGATAATAATTATTTACCTCCCATACCACTGGGTCATCCTGTTTGGTGCACTGTTATTGGGGAAATCGTTAAAAGCAGAAGCAACAAATATGCAGTTGGCGACACTGTTTGGGGCATGGGAAATTGGTCAGACTATTCTATAGCACCTGAGGATTATGTTTTCCCGGCAGACATGACTCTTGGTCTGCCGATTAATAACCATCTCAGTGTTCTTGGGGCAGTCGGCATGACAGGATACTATGGCATTCTGGACGTCGGCAAACCCGTCGCTGGAGAGACGGTATTGATCAGTGCGGCTGCTGGAGCAGTGGGTTCTATAGCAGGACAAATTGCGAAAATCAGCGGATGTCATGTGGTTGGCCTAGCCGGAACGCAAGCCAAGTGCGACTGGATAACAAAAGATCTGGGTTTTGACGGCGCGATCAACTATCGTGAAACTGACAACATGTCGCAAGCCATTGCTAACGCTTGTCCTAATGGAGTCGACATCTATTTTGATAATGTCGGAGGGGAGATATTGAGCGCAACTCTTAAAAACCTGGCCAAGAATGCTAGGATCCTTTTTTGCGGGTGGATGTCCACATACAATAATGACGAGTCCCTCCCTGGACCACATAACATGTGGCAGATCTTAGCCAAAACCGCGCGCCTCGAAGGCTTTTTAGTGAGCGACTACTTTGGTGACTTCGAAAATGGAGTGCCAACCATGGCCAATTGGGTGAAAGAAGGCAAAATTAAGTTTAAAGAAGACATTGTGGAGGGGCTTGAAAATACTCCAGAGGCCTTCCTTAAACTGTTTAACGGGACCAACGATGGCAAGTTGATGGTCAAAGTATAGTTTCAGCTAGCGTGCGCTGTTTGGTTGGTGACCAACCAGATTGGTTTACTGCCTGTCCCATCTTATATTGTCATACCACCATCCACCGGCATAGAAATGCCCGTGATAAACTTAGAGTTATCTCCCGCCAAGAAAAGAGCCGCGCTGGCTACATCTTGAATATCACCAATGTAGCCAACCGGGTGCAAATTACTGTACCCCTTCAGCATCCCAGCAGGGTCCTCCGCAACATCTAACGCGTTATCCAATAGCGGAGTTCTGATAAAGCCAGGATTGATAGCGTTACAACGAATATCATAGCCGTTCTCGGCGCAATGCAGCGCCGTACTTTTCGTAAGATTCACCACGGCCGCCTTACTTGCTCCATAGGCTGGTGTGCTGCTCAAAGGTCTCAAGCCTAGAGCGGAGGAAATATTAATTATGCTTCCTTTAACACCGCTCTCTTTCATGTACCGGATAGCTACTCTGCACCCCAGAAAAACCCCAGTGGCATTTATAGCGATAATTTCATGCCAAACATCCATGCTGACGTCTTCTATAGATTCAGCTGACCCAATTCCAGCGTTATTGACGAGGATATCAATGTCGCCCCATTTTTGCCTGGCTTTATCAAAAAGAGTAGCCCAACTCGACTCCTCTTTAACATCAAGGTACGAATATTGGGCTAGATCGCCCAACTGACTTGCCAGATCAGAACCGGCTGTTTCATCAATGTCAGCGATAATAACGCAACATCCGCTGTCCACGAACAACTTAGCAATGCCTGCTCCAATCCCGCTCGCACCGCCGCTAACAATAGCCACCTTATTTTCTAGAGTTGTTGAAGCAACTTTCATGATTTTCCCTCCCAGTTTAATTGCCTATCTTACTGTTAGCCCTCGAAAAAAGCTCTAATGTCTCTGATATAGCAGATAGTATCCAAAAACTCTATTCCGCCGGCTTTACTATGCGACACGACAAGAATAACATCCCCCAATAATAAACCTAACATTCCCAATTACAGAGGTATTAATGATGCATCCAATTCAAGTTGTAGAAACTTTTATTGAAAATTGGAACCAGCGAGATTTTGAAAACATCGTTGCACTCCTCAGCGAGGATATTGAATATCACAATATCCCCATGCCGATGCTACGAGGAAAAATTGCCGTTAGGGACTTTTTTAAGTCATTTGAAAACGTAGAAAAAATTGATTGGGTAACTCACCACATCGCCTGCAATAACGATATTGTCATGACTGAGCGAACAGACACATTTATTTTCCCAAACGGTGGAGTTCTCAGCTTACCTGTCATGGGGATTTTTCATGTTGATGGAACACTCATTGTCAAGTGGAGAGATTACTTTGATATGCATGATTTCCAACAACAGATGGAAGCCATTGAAAGCTAAAAACTGAAGGGCTCCATGGGTTGTTGGGTCGGTTTCATCAAATTATTGTCATTAATTGCTGCTTCTGCCAAGACTGAATCAAAGAATTCCCAGAACTCTCCTATCTTGCCACCACGAAAACCAAAAACATGGCAATAGGTCTGATTATAGCGAACACCATTCATAGCAAGCCCATCCGCCTGCATAAAGGAAACAACACGTTCCTCATCAGCACACATAATCTTGCACCTTGTACAGAACTTGAATGTCTTCATCTGCAAACGCCCGAACACCTTGGGAAAAACTTCTCGAACAAGCGTATCATTTCCCTGAAAGCGCCCCGAAACGGGGGTGGTCCCATGGATATTATAAATAACATCTTCCCATTGCAGTCCAAGCATCTTTGCACTGTCCCCCTCAGCCAAGGCGTGGTACCAGTCCTGAACACTTTTCCTATTTTGTTCCACTTGCTCTTGGTTCATACCCGGTCTCCTTTAACAGTTAGCATTCCAATCAGAATAATCAATCCAGCCTCAACCAACACTTTCAAAACGAATGGGGAGTTGCTTAATTCCCCGCAAAATCATGCTCGACATATACTCAATTTGATCCTCATCAAGACTTATCCTCATTGGTCTTAGTCGATTGAGGAGTTGCTCATAGGCGATATTCAGTTCACGTCGAGCCAGCATTAATCCAATGCAAACATGCCTGCCGCCCTCTCCAAAGGCTAGATGACGATTTACATCTGTTCGATCCACCTTAAATCGTTCCGGATCGTCAAATATCTGCTCATCACGATTGGCACTAATATATCGAAACATCACCTTACTGCCTTGGGGAATCTCTGCTCCCCCAAGAACAGTATCGCGTGTGACAATTCGCAAAATAGAGTGAACCGGCGAACTACAGCGAAGTATCTCTTCGACCATATTGGGGATCAACTCTCGGTTCTTTATAACCTTTGTAAGTTCATTAGGATTTCTTAGAAGCAACAACATGCCCTCGGAGAGCGCATTGGCGGTCGTTTCATTGCCAGCGAGCAAAAGCTCATGACATATCGTTAATAATTCTGACATGTCAAGACTACGCTCCCCGCCAATTCTGGCGTGCACCAGATCGGAAACCAAATTATCTTCCGGAGCCTTCCTGTATCCTTCGATTTTGTCACTCATATGGTGCTGATATTCTAAAATCGTATGAGTGCATTCAATCAAACGTTCCCGCGAAGCCATTCCGCTTAACCGATCGGCAAAAGCGTCTGACCAACGTCTCAAAAGATCTAACTGATCATCCTCAAAAGCTAAAAGCTCCGCAATAACTTTCAGGGGCAATGGTATGGCGAAGTCCTTCACAAATTCACACTGCCCGCTATCTACGAATTGGTCGATAAGTTGATTCGCAATTGCAGAAATCCTCGGTGTTAATAGGTCTACCCTTTTTTTTGAGAAGGCCTCACTGACAAGACCCCTAAACCGGGCATGATGAGGCGGATCGTTAGTCAATAAAGCGTCACGTTCTGGCCAACCTCTACCATTTCGAATGATCGTCTGAATTTCTTCATCCGCAGCAACATCCCCTTCGAACTCTGCCATAAACCGGCTTGAAAAATCATCCGTGCGCTTAAGAGCCTCTTTTACCAATGAATGGGTGGAAACGTAGTAAATATCGGTACCAGGCACCAGGTATACCGGCTTCTGTTTTCTCAATATCTGATTAGCTTGAAAGGGACAAGAAATTGTTTCTGGGGATAATAAATCAAAATCATCCGCCGTCTCTAAAGTCATTGTATTATTCCTAGGCCACTAAAAAAGAAAATTAAAATAGATTGGTTTGGATCGCAATAGTTCGCTCTTCACGTCAGATCTTTTTAAATGTTATGGGGAGTTCTTTAATCCCTCTCAGTAACATGCTTGGATGGTACTCCAAATCAAGCTCATCAATATCCAGTCGCATCATTGTTAGGCGCTCGAGAATCCGATCAAACGCCACAGTCAGTTCGCGACGGGCTAACATCAGCCCAATACAAACATGCCTTCCACCCTGGCCAAAGGTCAAGTGCCGGTCAACATCATCACGATCTATCTTAAAACTCTCAGCATCACCAAAGACTTCTCTGTCCCGATTAGCGCTGACATACCTGAGCATCAGCTTCGCCCCCTCTGGAATTTTCACACCCCCAAGTAATGAGTCACAAGTTACAATGCGCAACATAGACTGAACTGGCGTGGTACATCGAAGTATTTCTTCGACCATATTGGGTATTAAACTTCGGTCCTCAATTACCTTTTCTAGCTCGTTAGGGTTAGTTAAAAGTAGTAACATTCCACCCGACAATGCGTTTACCGTTGTCTCATTACCTGCCACAAGTAGCTCATGGCAAATCGTCAACAGTTCGGGCATATCGAGGCCCCGCTCACCGCCCACTTTAGCATGGACGAGGTCTGATACTAGATTATCTCCTGGTTCTTCCCTGTAGCTTTCTATTTTACCGCTCATATAATGTTGGTATTGCAAGATAATCTCTGTGCACTCTAGCAAACGCCCCCTAGACGCCATACCACTGAGGCGGTCAGTAAATGCCTCTGACCAGATGCGCAAGATCTCCAGGGGTTGGTCTTCCAAAGCCAGTAGTTTAGCGATGACTTTAAGCGGCATGGGCGCCGCAAATTCACGAACGAATTCGCAGCTTCCAGCATCGGCAAAGGAATCGATAAGCTGGTCAGCGAATCTCTCGATATCTGGGGCTAAGATTTCTACCCTCTTTTTAGAAAACGCTGTGTTAACAAGATTACGAAAGCGGCCATGGGCTGGAGGGTCGTTGGTGAGGAGCGCGTCACGCTCTGGCCAACCACCGCCCGCTGAGATGATCGCTTGGATTTCGCTGTCTTCCGCTATGTTACCTTCGATGTCTGCCATAAATCGGTTGGAAAACTCCTTAGACCGACGTATTGCTTCCTTTATCAATGCATGCGAAGAGACATAGTACATGTCAGTACCTGGGATCAAATAGACAGGACTATGCTTTCTAAGCACCTGATTTGCATCAAACGGGCAGGTGATTACCGCCGGTGAAAGAAAATCTATGTCTTCGGGTTTTGTCTCTTCCAATTAGATCATCCGCCTCTTCTAAGGCGCCTGCATCGCGGCGCCATCCGCTACTAGTCCTGT
>CAJWMT010000084.1:0-10338 GCA_913044275.1 uncultured Cellvibrionales bacterium | reverse complement strand
GTTATGATACTTAAAATTACCATCGGCGGCATCAATTGGAGGTAGAGAGACTATGGCTATATGTGTTTGAATACCTTGGTAGCCGCAGCAAGAGTAGTTTCAATGTCTTCTTCTGAGTGAGCAGCGGACATGAAACCAGCTTCGAAAGACGCTGGTGCAAGATAGATGCCTTGCTCTAGCATTCCATGAAAGAAGTTTGAAAAACGTGAAGTGTCACACGAAATTACTTGATCATAACGGTAAATTTGGTCTTCCTCGGTAAAGAAGATTCCCCACATGGTGCCGGCTTGGTTGCCTGAGAGAGGGATTCCTGCGTGCCGAGCGCATTCGATTAATCCTTCAACCAAATGTTCGGTGCGTTGGATGATCGGATCAAAAAAATCAGGGGTGGATATGGCCTCTAGTGTCGCCAAGCCTGACGCCATCGAGATCGAGTTCCCAGCCAGAGTCCCTGCTTGGTAGACTGGCCCCTCGGGGGCGATATGATTCATTATGTCACGCCTTCCTCCGAATGCGCCGACGGGCATGCCTCCTCCGATAACTTTCCCTAAGCAAATAAGGTCGCCGTTAACACCATAATGGCCGGTTGCACCTTGCGGGCTGACCCTGAAACCCGTCATTACTTCGTCTAAAATTAGAACTGTACCATTTACTGTGCAGCATTCCCGCAAAGTCTCAAGGAAACCAGGTATGGGAGGAACACAATTCATGTTGCCCGCCACTGGTTCAACGATTATACAAGCGACCTGATCGCCTATATTACGCATCACATTTTGCACCTCTTCAATGTCGTTGTACGATAGCGTGATTGTATGTGCCGCCAAGCTATGCGGAATGCCAGGCGAACTGGGAACTCCCAATGTAAGTGCGCCGGAACCAGCTTTCACAAGGAGTGAGTCTGCATGCCCATGGTAACAACCCTCAAATTTTATAATCTTATCTCGACCGGTATAGCCCCTAGCTAATCGAATTGCGCTCATTGTTGCTTCGGTACCTGAATTAACCATCCTGATACTTTCAATCCCAGGGATTAAGCTGCAAATTCTCTGGGCCAAATCGATTTCTAATTTAGTTGGAGCTCCGAGCGAAGTTGCGTTATCCAATTGGGCAACAATTGCCTCAATCACCTTCTCATGGCCATGCCCAAGTAACATGGCACCCCATGAAAGAACATAATCGATGTAGCGTTTTTCGTTGACGTCATAGATGTATGATCCTTTGGCTCTATGAAAGAAGGTTGGGTGACCTCCCACTGCGCGGAATGCGCGAACGGGAGAGTTTACGCCCCCGGGTATACAGCCTTTTGCTATTTCAAAGAGTTCTTCGGACAGATCGCTTGTCTTTTTCATCTTGTGAACCTACTCAAACAGTTTTATTAACTAATAATTTAAGTGGATGGTGATGCATTAATTTAAGAACTTATAGTACAAGCTTACTACGTGCTCGCCCCAAAAAGGAGTCAATTCCAAAGTATTAATAAGTTGAAAAATTGAATTTAGGAGGACGAACCACAATACTGGCGCTAAGCTACTTTTGTGAGTTTGGTAAAATTATTTATTTCCAATAAATGCTTAGAACGGTTTTATAACCGCTAGAACAATTATTGCAACCAAAAATAAAACGGGGATTTCGTTAAAGACACGAAAATAGCGGTCGGACTTGGTATTAGCATCTTCAGCAAATCGTCTTAAGTAATAATAACATCCATGATGGTAGCCAATAAGCAAAACTATGATGCCAATTTTGGCGTGAAGCCAGTATTGGGCCATATAATATCTTGGCGCCAAATAAATCATTAAAATTCCGAAGATAATAGTAAAATACATCGAGGGATTTGCGATCTGCCTGTATAACTTGCTTTCCATAGTCTTAAAACGTTCGATACTGATTTTGTCTTCGGCCATAGAGTGATAGACGAAGAGCCTAGGCAAGTAGAATAAGGCAGCGAACCAAGCGACCATTGAGATCAAATGAAAAGCTTTGAGCCACTCGTGCATCGACAGTCTCGATTAGATGATTGAATCTTTAGCTTGCGGAGGGCCTGAGAAAACGACATATTAACTCCGAATTGCTGTTTATTGAGTTATTATAAGCATCCCCGCTCTATCTTGATAACAAAAAGGAGTATATTTAGTGGTAAATGTGGGAATTATCGGTGCCACCGGGTACACAGGCATGGAGTTATTAAGATTGTTGATGACTCATCCGAAAGTGGACTCTTTGATATTAACTTCCAGAAAAAACAAAGGACTACCCGTTAGCAGTCTCTATCCTGAGTTTCAAGGTGTTATCGATCTTGAGTATCGTGAGCCCTCGCTCGAGATCTTGGTAAATTGTGATGTGGTGTTCTTTTGTACGCCACATGGCGTGGCCCAATCGATGGCCCCTGGTCTAGTGGAACTAGGTGTGAAGGTCATTGATTTGTCCGCAGATTTTCGAATTCGAGATATTTTGATCTGGGAGAGTTGGTATGGAATGACTCACAGTGCCCCTGATTGGGTCTCTCGTGCTGTCTATGGCCTCCCTGAATTAAATCGAGAAAAAATTGCTTCAGCTGAGCTAGTGGCATGTCCTGGGTGTTATCCCACCAGCATAGAGCTTGGTCTTTTGCCGCTCCTGAAAAATGGTTGTCTGGAATTATCTGGCATCATTGCAAATGTCGCCTCTGGCGTGAGCGGAGCAGGAAGGACTCTTAGTAAGGACAAACTATTTGCAGAGGTGAATGATGGTTTTAGGGCATATAGTGTAGAGGGACATCGTCACCAACCGGAGATAGAGCAGGTTTTATCTGAAATGGCTGGTGACGAAGTGTCTATCACTTTTGTTCCTCATTTGTTACCGATAAATAGAGGAATTCACTCGACTCTATATGGAAACTTAAAAAACAGCGGCAAAGGCATTCAAATGCTCTTTGAGGAGTTCTATCGATCTGAACCATTTGTTCAAGTATTACCTGCTGGATCGCATCCTTCTACTCGAAATGTTCGTGGCACAAACACATGCCAGATCTCGATCCACCAGCCAGGAAATACTAACAGAATCGTACTTTTGGTTGTGGAAGATAATTTAACTAAGGGCGCCTCTGGTCAGGCTATTCAGTGCATGAATATTATGTTCTCATATGCTGAATCTGACGGGCTGGCAGGTGCGGCTTTGGTGCCCTAATGCCAGAGGATAGGCCTGTAGTTGTAACTTACCGGCGGGGTCAACGAGTCCGTTGGATCGGTTTAGCAATTTCAGCTGTGATCGTTACATTTTTTGTTGGTAGATTTTGGGACGGTCAAAAATCTGCTGAGCTGTTGGCTGAAAAGGTAAGGTTAGAAAATAAAATTGACGCCATCGAAAGTGAGCTGTTGCTGCGCGAGGAGCAGCTAAGAAATGTGCTCTTGAGCTCTGAAGTTGATCAAGTTGCGTTGGAAAACACCCGTCAACAAATGGTAATAATGCAGCGCCAAATCCATATGCGTGACGAAGATCTGAGGCTATATAGAGACCTCCTCCAAGATAATGATAGTCCTAGTGGGTTATCTGTGAGTGATTTTAACCTTCAACGTCTCGATCCGAGACGTGTAAGGTACAGATGGGTGGCGAGACAAAAGAACTCAAAAATGAGGCTTTTGAGTGTTTATGCATATATGGAGATACATGGTAAAAGGGACGGCTCTAACGTAGTATTCAGTCTTTCTGAGTTAAATGAAAAAGTGGAGACTATGCCTTTAAAGATTGAATTTAAATACTTTTCAATTCAACAGGGGATTTTGCGACTGCCTGACAATTTCGAGCCGTATAATGTTAGGATAAGTTTGAAGTATACTTGGGAGACAGAAAAGCTGATTACGCAAGACTTTGCGTGGAAATATGAGGTGTAACATGTTTGGCAAGAAAGATGACGTTTCAGATCAGAGTGCAACTACATTGATTGCAAAAGGGACCCGCGTCGAAGGTGATTTAAATTTTTTAGGATGCCTAGAAATTGAGGGTACCGTTGTTGGTAACGTTCGCTCGGAGGATCAAAAGTCGCGAGTTAGAATACTTCATGGTGGGTTGTTAGAAGGTGAAATTAGGGTAAGCGACGTAGTGATAAATGGAAATGTCAGAGGAGATATTTTTGCAGGAAATTTAATAAAGCTCGCGTCAAAGGCTGTTGTGGACGGCAATATACATTACAGTTTAATTGAAGTAGACAAAGGAGCCGAGGTCATCGGCAGCTTTGTCTTAGAGCAAGCCAACACAAATGTAAGCAACTTCCCGAAAGACACGCAGGCAACAGATGTTTAAAAATTCAATCAGGGGTTTTTGCTTTTGCTTAAGCTTCCATCTTTTGCTCTGGTGTAGATATGCGTGAAGTTAATGTTTTTACGCCTGACGTCGTAGCAATTACTCCAGATGCAGTAGCGAAGGTAAAAAACCTTCAAGCTGAGGAGAATAATTTTAACCTAAAACTACGTGTGTATGTTACTGGAGGCGGTTGCTCAGGTTTTCAATATGGATTTTCATTTGAAGACACTTCCGAAGATGATGACACTCTGATTTGCTCCGAGGGTATTACGGTGTTGGTGGACTCGCTGAGTTACCAATATTTAGAGGGGTCGACTCTTGATTATGAGCAAAGCCTCATGGGGTCTAGATTTTTGATCAAGAATCCGAATGCTCAAACGACTTGTGGCTGCGGGCTATCATTTTCTATTTAGGGGCCAAAAATGCCCCCAAGGACAACATCGCAGTTGGCGCCTGTGACAGCTGGAACATTACCCGGTAAGTTATCTATACGCCTCATCGCCAGCCAAGCAAAAGCTGCAGCCTCTACCCACTCAGGATCGATGCCCAAGCTTTCGGTGGTTTCAAGGGGCACGCTACTTAAATGGTCTTTTAATATCGACATTATCAGTGAGTTTTTGGCGCCCCCGCCGCAAACAAAGACCTCATCTACTCTAGTTGCAAGACTATGAATACTATCCACTATTGTTTGTGCAGTTAGCATGCATAACGATGCTTGGACATCTTCTGAGGAGATCGGCTTTAACCGAGTGTCGCATTGCTCCAGTTGAGTATCTAACCAATTCAAATTAAAGGTTTCTCGCCCGGTACTTTTGGGTGACGGTAACGCAAAAAAAGGATGACTCTTAAGTTTTTTAAGTAGGGGTTTGCTTACAACTCCTGTGGCTCCCCACTCCCCATTTTTGTCAAAATCAGATCCAATATGTTTCTTACACCAACCGTCAATCAACGTGTTTCCGGGGCCAGTATCGAAACCAATGCAAGCCTGGTCTTTGGGCAAAGATGTAATATTCGCTATCCCTCCTATGTTGACGATCGCTCTGTGTCGATGACGATGTCGAAAAATTTGTTCATGGAAGGCCGGCACTAATGGAGCACCTTGGCCGCCATGAGAAATATCAGCTCGCCTAAAATCTGCAACAACCTTACACCCAGTCCTTGCGGCTATAATATTAGGATCACCGATTTGTTTCGAATATGGTATTTGATGTTGACCAGGTGGGGCATGGCGAATCGTTTGCCCGTGACTTCCAATCGCGGCTATTTGCTGTGGCTTGATTGAGCAAGAGATCATGAGTTCTATTGCAGCTTGAGAGAAAAGTTCGCCTAATTGAGTATCAGTCTTGCACAATAGCTCAATCGAAATCTCATTTTGCTCACTTAGGGAAAAAATACTTGTTTTAACCGCTTTGGGGATCGGATAGGAGCATGTTCCGCATATATTCACCTCGTCATGGACAAACTGCAATGCAACCGCATCTATGCTGTCTACGCTGGTCCCTGACATTAAACCGATAAAAAACTCTTTTTTATTCATTTCAGTTCATTTTATGCTCTATAAATCATAAAGTTACTCATCATTTTGAGACGCCTGACCTCGAATTTCAAGACGAACAAGAAGCGCTTTACTTATCTTGTCAAATCGCTCTCTCTCGCCATCATCAATCGGATTTGCCTTTGGTAGTTCAACTGTTCGTGGGTTTTGGTGAACGCCGTTTACCAGAAACTCATAATGAAGGTGAGGCCCAGTGGAATAGCCGGTTGAACCTACTGTACCGATAACTTTGCCTTGAGAGACTGTTTGTCCGACCTTCACTTTTCTTGCATCCAAATGTAGATATTTTGTCATATAGGTTTGACCATGTTGAATAAAGACAAAATTACCGTTTGGTTTGCTGAAAGATGATTCAACAACTTTGCCTCTGCCAGCGGCATAAACCGGCGTGCCTCTGGGAGCGGCATAATCAACTCCCCGATGAGCCTTAATCTTTTTATGGATTGGATGCTTTCTCCTGAGGTTAAAACCCGAAGTAATTCGGAATATATCAAGAGGGGTCCGCAAGAAAGTTTTTCTCATGCTCAATCCCTCAGGCGAGTAGTATCGAGCTGATCCGTCCCTATGCTCATATCGGACAGCGCGATAGGTTTTACCGCGATTGGTGAAAGACGCCGCGATTATATCTCCTGCATTTAACCTTTCTCCATGCAAGAAGCGGTCTTCGAACAATACTGCAAACTTATCGCCCTCTCTAATATCGAAAACAAAATCAATATCCCAACCAAATAAGTTAGCCATTTCCATGATTATATTGTCTGGCAGTTGTGCCCGCTTGGCTGAGTTATAGAGCGAGTCTTTAATAACTCCTTTACGATAGCCATAAAGCACATCGGCGGTGTGGGTGCGCTTTTCCACTTGAAAATGCCCATGATGGTTATCATATATGTATCGCAGCAGCGGAGATTTAACATACTGAAGTTCAATCAAAGTGTTATTTGAGTCCAAGCCCATGTGGAACTGTTCACCGGGTGACAAATTATTTAGAAGGTCTCCTCCCGGAGAAGCCGTGAGATCGTAAATTTGTGCAGTAGAGATACCAGCGCGTTGGAAAAGCGCTGATAAATTATCGCCATTTTTCACATTTTCTGATCTCCAGACTAACATTTTTTTTAGGTCAGCCACGCCATCGGAGTCTAAAACCTGCTTTTCAGAGGAGCTGTTGTCTTTGTCGAAATCGATATAAAGTTGCTCGACTACCTGGCGCCTCTCTTCTTGCTTTTCTCCGATAATCATAAATTGATTTGCAACGATTACTATTAAGCAGAAAACTGCTGCACAACCAAGCACTAATTTCAAGGGCCACGAGCGGATGGCTGAAACCAGCTCATCTGCTATGAGCAGTAGAGGGGATCGAAATCGTTTCTCTAAATCCATGTCGTCTGATGAGACGTTAAAGCCATCCATAATTTAAATCGGTTTGCCAAATTTTCGTCATGTTAGAAATCAATCACAAACTTTGATCAATGTGCAAGCAGAATTCGTGCCATACCCTTTAAAATATTATCTTTTAAGATTTGCCAAAATGCTACTTGCCTGAGCAAAACCTTTTGAAATGTTCTTGAATGCTACAATAACAAGTGTCAAGTAAGCTATCATGTGCGCAAACTGCTTTCAATTTTTAAGATATCCAGAAAAAATGCGTCAGACAGGTAAAAAACTTATTGATCAACTGAGCACTCGAGGATTGATTGCACAGACATCCTCTGGTGGGTCGCTTGAGATTCACCTCGATGATTGTGTTGTGGCTTACTGTGGTTTTGACCCAACTGCAGAAAGTTTGCACATCGGGCACCTCGTGCCACTGTTGGTGTTAAAACGCTTTCAAATGGCCGGACATAAACCAATAGCATTAATAGGCGGGGCTACGGGTATGATTGGCGATCCGAGTTTCAAGGCCAGTGAGAGAAGATTATTGTCTGAGAATCAAATTGGCGAATGGAGCGAAAAAATTAAAAGTCAAATTAGCAGATTTGTCGAATTAGACGGAATCCAAAACAAAGCCATAGTCTTGAACAATCTCGAATGGGTCAAACCTCTCAGCGTATTAAATTTTCTTAGAGATGTAGGGAAGCATTTTTCAATAAACAACATGATTTCTAAAGAGTCAGTCAAGCAGAGAATTGATCGCGAAGGAAGTGGCATCTCTTTCACTGAATTTTCATACTCTCTTTTGCAAGCCTACGATTTTTCGGAGCTGTTTTGCCGACATGGCTGCACTGTTCAGATTGGTGGAAGTGATCAATGGGGAAACATTGTTTCGGGTATTGACCTGTGTCGAAGACACCATCAAGCAGATTGTTATGGATTAACGGTGCCACTCATCACTAAGAGCGATGGAAAAAAATTCGGTAAAACCGAATCTGGAACGGTTTGGTTGGACGCCAAAAAAACTTCCCCTTATGCATTTTATCAATTTTGGTTGAATGTTGCCGATGATGATGTTTATAGATTCTTACGAATCTTCACTTTTATGCCGCTTGATGAAATCGATGCGATAGAAGATCGAGATTCAAAGTCGTCGGGACGACCTGAAGGGCAGAGGTTTTTGGCTCGTGAGCTAACGAGCCTAGTTCATGGGCAAGAGGGTCTCGCCGCAGCGCAGCAGATAACAGAATTGCTCTTTACGGACCAGATTTCTGTCTTAAGTGAAGATGATTTCATTCAGTTACTTCGAGATGGCATGCCTTCATCATCGTTCAAGAATTCAGAAAAGCCTTTAACACAATCGTTGGTTGATTGCGGATTGGCTGGTTCTGGTAGAGAGGTGAAAGATGCGTTAAACCGAGGTGCTATTTCCATTAACGGCGAGACGAAAAACAGCGAGGATAATTTGCTAGCCAGTTCCATATTTACTCCGGAAAAGGCATTTTTTGAAAAATACTTTTTAGTGCGTTTGGGCAAAAAAAGATATCACCTACTCTACTTAAATTGAGAAGGCCAAATGGCCCGCGATAAGTCCGTCTTTGACTCATCGATTGCTTATAAGAATATGACTAGCAGCATGGGTTGACTGAAACCGCTAATCTATTCGTTTGATTAAAGACTATTTGAGTGAATATTTTCGCTTTAACTATTGACAAAAATGCAGCTATCGATACACTGGGCCACCCTCGTTTTTTTACGAGAAGATCTTTAAAAACTTAATCAAGCAATGCGTGTGGGCACTTGCTGGCCGGATTGAGGTAGTAATTCACACCTACACTGGTGGTTTTTGCTTCCAGGTCTTTCACATCCTTGTTTTCGATGTAGTCATAACGCGCGGTCAACTGGACAATGTTGTTCCCTTTGGCGGTAGTGAACACACCTTTACTGGACTTATAAGGCTTCATCTGACCAGTTAGAGTGTATGCGCCCTGGATGTAATAGGTCTGAACCTCTTCATCGCCACCGGTGGCATTACCAAAGTCTGCAATCGCATATTCTGCTTGTGCGAACACAGGGCCCGCTGAAATTGCTGCTTCAAGCCCTACAGTGTTCACTCTTTCGCCTTCCGTCGTCAGAGCGATTGTCTGGCTGGGACCTCGGCGACCTACATAGTCCGCCTCGGCTTCGAAAGCCGTAGTCATGCTGTTGGCATTTTCCACGGAGTAGGAAGCACCCATGTGCACTACCATGTTGTCTTGCATGATCGGTGCAAATGTCGCCCGGGCAGAACCGCCTAGACCCTCGTTACGGTTATCGCCAGCTGACTTGGTATTGAAACCCGCTACACCAAGGGTGTACTGGTCATCAGAGATCAAATAGCCAACACCTTGCTGGAACTGACGGCCGTTGTAGATACCCGTGGCGGAAGCGTAAGGACGCTCCATCATCAGGATATCGTTGGAGCTGGTGATTTCTTCCATGCTTCTGTAAGGCTTGAACTGACCAATAGTCAGTTTACCGGGACCGACTTTGGTGTAGATGTTCATGTCACGGAAACCGGTACCCGTGGTACCACTTTGACCGGCAAAGTCGTTTTCAAACACATAGCCCCAGTCGTAGAGCTTACCCTTCAGGGTGATACGCGCACGACGAAACTCAGAAGTGCTGGTCGAATCAGTGAGGTCATTGTCGAAAAAATACGCATCAAAATGAATACGCCCCCCCACAGACCCTTCAAAGTTTCCGTCAGCGGATACAATTTTCAGACCACCGCGCGTTTGCGCGTCGTCTGCAATCACTAATGCCGGGCTTGCAACAGCAGCTCCGACCAAAACTGCTAACATCTGCTTCTTCATTTGATTTTCCCTCAATCAGGCAATTCAGGCGTTTTAAACAGTACTGCTTATCCCTGCGCAAACAGGCTTTGTTACTGCTTGGTGACGCAGTATGGGGAGTTAGAGTGACGGAAAAGTTGCTCAAATGTGAAGTTTTTGTTTCAGAGGGAACTTTTGACTGTAGAGGCTAACCGCTGCCTTGAACTGTAGGAGCTATGCTTGCATGGCGAACCGCGCTTGCGCGGAAATCGCCCGTAGGGCGATCAGGAATCCCAAAATTCGACTGGTCTCTCCAGAAACAAT
>CAJWMT010000083.1:0-11063 GCA_913044275.1 uncultured Cellvibrionales bacterium | reverse complement strand
AGCTTGCCAATAAATTGCCAAGGTTACCTTCATGGTGAGGAACGGATAGATCATCAGGCACTTAGCAAGGGATGCTGACGAGATTGGCTCCGCTTTCAAGCTAAGTGAGACATCGAGCAATCGATCTCCATTACAAAAACTTTGAATGCGCACTGCCAAACTATTACTGGGCGCCGAAATCCGCCATTTATATGACATATCCATCGGCATGAACGGTGAAACATGAAAGTCCTTCCCGACCGTGTATACAAATTTGTTTTGTTCGCCCGATTCTTCCTTCAGGTCGAGCACATAATAGTATCGTTCATCCCATGGTGTATTGGTAACTTCTGCAACAATTGTCTCAAGCGTAACGCCATCGCTTTTAAATACGTAATAAAAGCTAACGGGGTTGGATCTATAAAAAAAATATCTCAGATTGGTTAATAATCGAATCGGGCCCTCAGGCCTTTTTCCAGTGCGAGATTCAACCAAATCTCTAACAGATGCATCGAGAGACGATTGAGTATCGCCAAGGTAATCTGCCCGCCTAAACCAAGCCAAATTCATTTTATCAGAGGACCAAAAGATAAAATTGTCAAAAAGATGTTTAAGCTCATCGAGGTCTAGATAGACCATAAAAATCTGGTACTGAAATATATTTTCGGCGGGCACACTCCGGCTGTGGCGCACTGACCCTATATAAAGACGGCTGCTTAATGAACTTTTTAAATTAACCTGCACTAACTTCCTCTAAGGTAGGTCTGAGTCAGGGATCGAACGATTATAGAAACAGTTGATTGCGTTTAGTGCACTCAGCACTCCGTCCTCATGGAAGCCATATCCCCAATATGCGCCAGCATAGAACGTACGTCTTTTCCCATTCAATTCGTCGATCCTACTTTGAGCGGACAGCGCTTCCGAAGTAAATTCGGGATGACTGTATTCCATCTCTTTTATAATGAGATTTGCATTAATTGCACTCTCATTATTTAAGGTTACGCAATACTGCGTTTTGCCCTTCAAGCCTTGCAGAATATTCATATTATAGGTTAGAGAGACAGGTCCCGGTCCCTCATCCAGCATGTGGTAGTTCCATGCAGCCCACGCTCGTTTTCTGTTTGGCATCAGACGAGAATCTGTATGCAGCGTAGCTTTGTTCTTTCTATACTTAATAGAACCTAGAATGCTTTTTTCGGCAGCGGATGGGTCTTCGAGCAACGCTAACGCATCATCGCTGTGGCAAGCCATGAAGACATAGTCAAATTCCTCTGTTCCAACAGTACTTTCGACAAGAACGTTGGACAAATTGCGCTCTATTTTGACAACTTCAGTCGATAACTTTATCCGGTTTTTAAAAGGTTTTGTCAGCGCCTCCACATAAGTTTTAGAACCACCTTGGATGACATACCAAGTGGGTCTGTTACGAATATTTAACAAACCATGATTACTCAGGAATTTAAATAATGACCTAGCAGGGAAATCGAGTATTCTTCGATGATTTGCGGACCAAACTGATGCTGCCATAGGGATCAGATATAAACGCTGAAATTCATCGCTAAATTTTTCTTTATCCAGAAAGTGACGCAAAGTGTCAAAATTCTCTTCCCTTTTTAGGGTGGATTTTGCACACGAGTTAAATCTGTTTATCTCTAACAGCAATTTCCAGAATGACGGACGTATCAAATTTCTGCGCTGCGAAAATAGCGTGTTCAAGTTAGAACCCATATATTCAAAGTTAGTTGATTTACAACTGACACTGAAGCTCATGATGGACTTTTGCACTTCAACGCCGAGTTCAGAGAGTAATTTGGTAAAATTAGGGTAAGTTTGGTAATTAAACACAATAAAACCGGAGTCAATATACTGGGGGCCACTTGGAGTTTGGACCAAATGAGTGTGACTGTGTCCGCCAACATGAGTATTGCGTTCGAATACGGTTATGTCATGCCGATCGCAGAGCTTAGATGCAATCACATTCCCGGAGATACCACTTCCAATAACCGCGATTTTCATTTCGCTCTTTTATCTTTGCTCTTTGCTGACAAACTGCTGTTCATGCTGGTTATTTCTCATGAGGAAATTGATGTATCTGATCTATTGAATAACCCATGCTTTTCACCAAAGTTAGAACTTCATCCCAAACTCGCTGCTCGATTGCTGGGTCTCTGGACATGATCCACAAATAATCTCGCTTGTTCCGACCAATGACCGTGTGCGCATATTGTTTATCAAGGTAAATGATTCGATAGTCTGCTTTGAAGGGCCAGATGAATTGCATTCCCCATACCGCATTCGACTGCGTGTCAACAACAAATCCTTTTGGATGATAGCTCTTCTGGGCGCCATCAAAACTTTCTTCATTGAAGGTAAACGTTGTTCTGATCACCCCATCATCACCCATTTCATAAACTTCAGTTGGGTTGTGAGCACCTTTTTCCAAGAAAGTTGGAATTGCTCCTATGACATACCATCGGCCCATAAATCGTTGCAAGTCTACGTAATCGACGGTCGCGAGTGGCGTGATTGGCGTGCAACCACACAGGGAAAAGATGATAACGAAAGCAGAAAAATTGAAGAATCTGTAATTCATAATGGTGTTGACCGCAAATATTTGATGGGGACTATCGATTTTACCTTCGACTCTAACGTTAACCAATTTCCGCTATGATCATACATCAACATTATTGGCTGCTTTTGAGTTTTTAAAGTCACTGCAATTCCATCTGCGACACTTTTTTTGTCGAAGGTTACCGGCAGGTGCTGACCAGTATCTGGATTCAACAAAAAGTCAGCCTGGAGCAAATCAGGCTTCCAGTAAGCAAAGGTTCTCGTGCATGCCGGAAGCAATAATGACGACCCATTTTGCTTCACGACAAAACCATCGTTGGTGAGCGTCCCTTCAATGGTGGTTTTTTTCTTTCCCGACTTAGTCTCACTATTGAGACTGTGAAGACACCCATCGGACCACCTCTCGTTCGATTGATGCGTATAATCAACGCGTTTAATAACAAAGATCCTACCCCGAAGTTGCGTTTTCGATTCAACTTTCATGTGTCCTTGAGACTCAGAAACTTTATAGGAATGCCATCCCATCAATTTTCCATTTAGAAACACATCAAAATTCAATTCAAATTGTTTTTCTGAGGCACTAGCCGAAAAGGCGTTCATTAACAAAAATATTCCAACCCCGATGCCCACTTTCGTCAAAGGGACCAGCTGTAACTCAAGATGAATGAGCCTCTCAGTGTGTTTTTTTATTAGTAATTTTTTCACAGCAACCTGACCACTGACCCTGCCACTATACCTAAACCTGTTTGCCGAATATGTAATGTGCCACCCACCACTCTTGACCATTCCTGAAACCAAATAACTCTGCGCATGCCATAAAGAAGATGCGCCAACGATGCCACCATATAAGCCCTAGTTCCTTGCCATAAACCTCTTTAAAAAGGGGAATGAGTTCCAAACGATGTCTGTCCATTTTATCTAGCCAGGCATTACTCGTTTTAGAGTAGTGCATCCCATCCCATACCTGCCGATCCAGGAAATGCAAGTGCGATTGGTGCATCAAGGGCAGATCAAAACTCGGCATCATTCCACCCGAAAAAAAGTATTTGCTCATCCAATCATTTCCTCCTTCGATCTTAAAAAGATAAGGAACCTGCCGGTGAACAAAAATATGTTTAAAAAAAATGCCGTCATGAACTAACCAATCACTAATTTTTTCATACAATCTATTGTAATTCCTCATATGCTCAAACATTTCAACGGACACCACACGATCAAAATACCCCAACCGCGCTTCGAAATCATTCATATCTTGAGTTACAACTGAAATGTTGGTCAGCCCCAGTTCTAGGATTCTCTGATTAATAAATTTCGCCTGGCTAAAGGAATTTGATACCGCCAGAATCGAACTTTCAGGGTATTGTTCGGCCATCCAGAGCGATAGAGAACCCCACCCGCAGCCCAGTTCAAGAATTTTTTGTCCATTATGGAGCTGTGCAAATTTGCAAGTATCCTGCAATGCTGCTATCTCCGCATCATCAAGAGTCGCTTGATCAGACCCCCAAAGTGCACAACTGTATTTTAGCTTCGAACCCAAAACTTTTTCAAAGAACGCAATCGGAAGCTCATAGTGCTGTTCATTAGCTTTCTCTGTTTGAACGGCGATCGGGGCCAGTAGCATATCTGCGGCAAATTCTGACAGATTTCTTGAAACGCTTTCGACTGAGTGACTGCGAATATCCTGCAAACGCCTTTTCAACAGTCGCCTTATGCCAAAACGAACCAGACTATCTGGAATCGCACCGCGTTCGGCAGCGGAAAGTGCCAGTTCAATCAACTCAACGCTCCTATTTGCAAAATCACCTCAACATCCATCTTTGATAATAAGGAAAAGGTACGGACTAGTCAGTATAACGACGGCCGTTCGTTTTAGCTTTTGGACTTCCTCAATTTTTCTATAGTCGCTTGTCGCGCTCCTTCGCTCTTTTTCAGTAGCACGTACGTGGCCCCAAGACCGCCATGGAGCTTGTTCGCACTGTGAAAAGCTAATACTTCTAGAAATTGGCGAAGCCAATGATTTACGCAACTTTTCAATACTGCCGGATTAGGGCGCCGCTCGCCTTTCCCATGCGTTATCAACGCACATCGAACCCCGGACTGACGACAATCAGCAATAAAACGTTTAATAATCTGTCGAGCGCTTTCTACAGTTTCTCCATGCAGGTCAAGCGTTGACTGAATAGGATATTTGCCCAACCGAAGATTTTTAAACACACCATGCTGAACTCCCGGACGAACATAAGCCAAATAATCCAAAGGATTCATGGGCTTCACAAAAGAGCCCGAATCCAATGTATTTATCTCTGCCGTGCTTTCGCGCTGTGCCGCTTGCCTCCGAAATGTCAATCCTGGCGATTGGTTAACGCCAGCAGACTTTCGATGAAACCCGTTACCTTTCAAGGGTTTAACTTGCTCACCAAATAGTGCGGCAAAATCTTCCTCTTCCTTAGGTGGGCCCTTGGAGTTATTCATTTCGCAAAATTTGGTACCGTCATCTCGACTCGTCATCTTCAATCGCCTTACTTGGTCTCCCAATCACAATCTTAACCATTATAATAGGTTTATATAAATCCCAAAAAACGTCACTTAGGAACGATAGTCACTGGAGGCTTGACTGGCCTCATGGATTATCTACTTCACTAAAAAATCTTAAAAGTCAGACTCTGGCATGGCCATTAGTGTTGATGCCGGAGCCATTAACTGACGAGCATGTGCGTCTGCAGCAGGCAATAACCTAGAAAAATAAAAGTTTGAACTATAAATCTTTGCCTTCATGAACCCAAGATCTCCCTGTTCGCCTAATAAATTTAGATGCGCCACATACTTCATTTTCGCCCACATGAATGCCATAAAGACATAGCCTGAGAACATAAGAAAATCATTGGAAGCTGCACCGATACAGTCAGGATTTTTTTTCGCTCTCATTCCTATCCTTATGGCCAAGTATCGCCATTTAGAGGCCAATCTGATGAGCGTTAAACAATTTTTCCACATGTCGCGAGTGAAGCGGTTCTTTTTCCAAGGCGCGAATTGGTAGCAAAATTTATAAATATCCCTCGTGAACAATTTTAATTGCGCAAAATCGTCTAGCAGAACTTTTCGTCCAATCAGATCTAGCGCTTGGATTCCAGTGGTCCCTTCATATAATGTTGAGATTCTGCTATCCCGAAGGATTTGTTCAACACCCCAGTCTTTCACATATCCATGGCCGCCAAAAACTTGTACGCCCAAATTGGCGCTCATAACTCCCATTTCGGTCAAAAAACCTTTCATTATAGGCGTGCAAAAACCTAATCTCGCCTCGCAAGTGGAACGAGCCAACTCACATGTTCCGCTTCTGTATACATCGGCGAATCCGCTTGCGTATGTCACCATTGCCCGCCCGCCTTGAGCAATAACCCGCTGAGTCAATAACATTCGCCGTACATCTGGATGCACAATAATCGGGTCAGCCGGCCCCATTGGATTCTTTACCCCTGACAGTGACCGCATAGCGAGACGATCTTTAGCATATGCAGCGGCTGTTTGGTAAGATAACTCTGCAGCGGCAACGCCTTGTGCTGCCGTTCCAATCCTAGCCACATTCATATAGGTGAACATAGCCTTCATGCCATCATGCGGCTCACCGATTAGAAAAGCTTTGGCATTTTCAAAATGCAACACACAAGTGGCGCTGCCATGAATTCCCATTTTTTTCTCTATCGAACCGCACAAAACGCCGTTTCGTTGTCCAATAGATCCGTCTTCCATTGGCAAAAACTTCGGAACGATAAAAAGCGATATTCCTTTTGTCCCGGAAGGCGCATCTGGCAGCTTCGCAAGCACTATGTGAACTATGTTTTCGGTAAGATCATGCTCACCGGCTGAAATATATATTTTTGTTCCATTGAGCCGATAACTGCCATCACCATCGGCCACCGCACTTGACTTCATCTGAGCCAAATCCGTCCCGCAATGAGCTTCGGTCAAGCACATTGTGCCACTCCAATGCCCACTGATCAGTTTGTTCAGATAACAAGACTTCTGTTCGTCTGTTCCATGAGCCTCGAGCGTGGCTATAGCACCTTCACTAAGCCCGGGATACATTGACCAAGCCCAATTGGCCGTGGCTAGCATCTCACTAATTGCAATCGAAACGGAAGCAGGAAGTCCTTGGCCGCCATAACTAGTAGCCCCACTAATGGACGTCCAACCTCCTTCAACAAAACTTTTATACGCCTCTTTGAAGCCCTGCGGCGTGGTGACAGCTCCATTATCCCAATGGCAACCCTTGTCTCCATTTCGGTAGAGCGGCGCTAGCTCTGATTCGCAAAACTTACCAGCCTCCATAAAAATTGCCGATAAAACCTCGGGGGTTGCCAATTCTCCACCCTCGAGACGCTCGAAGTTGCCTTGCATATCCATTACGTCGTTAAACAAAAACATCAGGTCATCAACCGGAGCAGAAAAACTATTTGTCATAAAGTGTCCTCAACGCTGTCAATTAAAGCTTATTTTCACTGATATCCCATGGGAATCGGGCCTTAAAATTACCGTTAAAGTTTTCGGAATTACTACAAGGTGAATCAGCTTTTTTAAATCTTTTCTTCGCTTTATTTTTGTCCGATGTAGAGATGTCATAGAATACCACACGTATAAAAGGTGATACGACACAAATACAACAGTTGTATCAATTCAAAACTGCCCAGCTTAGGAGAACCCAAAGAAGATGTCTCTATCAATCCATCCCGCTTTTGAACTCACACGAAAACATTCCATTGATTCATTGAATCTTACGTTTGAAGAGTATCATCATGTAGCGACAGGGGCGAAGCATGTCCATCTTCAAGCGGATAACAAAGAAAATGTATTTATGGTAGCTCTTAGAACCGTCCCAGAGGATTCAACAGGGGTGGCGCACATACTCGAGCATACCGCGCTTTGCGGGAGCGAAAAGTTCCCAGTACGTGATCCATTTTTTATGATGACCAGGCGGTCCCTAAATACTTTCATGAACGCTATGACAAGCTCGGATTGGACGGCATATCCTTTTGCCAGCCAGAATTTCAAAGATTTTCAAAATTTATTGGAGGTCTATTTGGATTCAGTTTTTTTTGCTCAACTGGATCCGCTTGATTTTGCGCAGGAAGGCCACCGTTTGGAATTCTCAGATCCTCTCGATTGCGAATCAGAGCTGATATTCAAGGGAGTGGTTTTCAATGAGATGAAAGGAGCAATGAGCTCCACTAATTCAATACTGTGGCAAACCCTCACAAAATTTCTCTACCCTACCAACACCTACCACTATAACAGTGGCGGTGATCCAGCTCACATACCTGACCTGACCTATCAAAAATTCATGGATTTCTACACCAGCCACTATCACCCAAGCAATGCCATCTTTATGACTTATGGCAATATTCCTGCGTTAGATCATCAGGAAAGATTTCAAGAATTAGCATTACGCAGATTCAAACGTTCCAACTGTAACATCGCTGTTCAGAATGAAAAACGATACGGAACGCCGCAATACTTCAGAGAAACATATGCTGTCGACAAATCCGAACCTTGTGAGAAGAAAACCCATATTATAGTGGCCTGGCTACTTGGAGACTCAACGGATTTAGAATCGACTATGGAAGCCCGACTTCTGGCAAGTGTGCTTCTCGATAATAGTGGATCGCCGCTCATGAATGTTCTTGAAAGTACAAACCTGGGCTCTGCTCCGTCCCCCATGTGTGGACTGGAAGATTCTCAAAAGCAGCTATGCTTTGCTTGCGGGATTGAGGGGTCAGAAGAGGCTGATGCCGATGAGGTTGAAGCCATGATTCTGGCAGTCGTGCAGTCAATAGCCCATGATGGAATCTCTTTTGCACAGATTTCATCAAGTCTTCATCAAATTGAGTTGCAGCAACGAGAGGTTTCCAGCGGAGGCTATCCGTATGGCTTGGGTCTAATGCTTACGGCACTGACTGGAGCAACGCATCGAGGCGATTCTGCAGCACTATTAGATCTTGATCCTGTCCTTCTAAATTTGCAAGAAAGAATTAAGGATCCGGAGTATATAAAGTCGTTGGCGAAAACTTTGCTGCTCGAGAATACCCATAGGATAAGACTAGTTATGCCGCCGGATACGGAGCTAGGCCTTCATCGCGAGCAATCAGAGAAAGACCGATTAAAGAAACTGCAATCAACCCTAAGCGAGTCTGATAAAAAAACTATTGTAGATCGCAGCAAAGCGCTAAAAATTCGGCAAGAAACTGCAGAAGACTTAGATATTCTTCCCAAAGTAACTTTAGCTGACGTCCCCGCAGATATCTCCTACCCAGAAAAGATTTGCCTGCCCATAAGCAAACTGTCACTGGCAGCATATGGTGCAGGAACTAACGGATTGGTCTATCAACAGATCATCATACCCTTCCCCAAGCTAGATGACGATCAAATGGAAATCCTGCCGCTTTATACTCAATGTGTTTCTCAACTTGGTGTTGGTGAGCTTACCTACAAAGAAACGCAGTTATGGCAAGCAAGCATTGTCGGAAGCTATTCTGTGTCGGCTTCAGTGCGTGCCGACAAAGAAAACCTCAACATGCTGAGAGGGAACATATGCTTCTCCGTGAAGGGACTAGCTAGAAACCAAAAATCCATGACCCAGTTCCTCTACAAGTCTCTCCATCAGGTGAAGTTCAGCGAACTTTCAAGAATAAGAGAACTTATAGCTCAGATAAGAGCTGGAAAGGAGGCGTCCTTGACAGGAAATGGCCATGTCTTAGCTATGGCAGCGGCTGCGAGTGGCTTTTCTCCGAGCGCGCATCTCAATCATCAGTGGAATGGGCTGCCGTCAATTTCCCGTATCAAATGCCTAGATAATGACGTAAAAGATGACAAACAACTTCAAGATCTAGCCAGGAAACTTGAAACAATTCACAACTTGGTTTTGGAACAAAAACAACAACACCTGTTGGTCGCCGAATCACAGAAAGTTGATTCCTATGTTAAAACGATCGAAAGTGTTTTTCATGGGGATGACCCTGTCATTCAGTTCAAGACAAAGAGCAGTGAAATATCATATAAACCCCAACTAGCCTCCACTGATCAATGCTGGACAACAAACACCCAAATCAGCTTTTGTGCTAAAGCCTATCCAACAGTTCCCTCAATGCATCCAGACTCGGCGCCGCTCACCGTTCTTGGTGGAGTTCTTCGCAATGGATATCTGCACACCAAAATCAGAGAACAGGGAGGAGCCTATGGCGGTGGCGCTTCTCAAGATAATCAGAATGGTACCTTCAGATTTTTTTCTTACCGCGACCCCCGGATTGCAGGCACTCTAAAAGACTTCAACGAATCGATCGATTGGCTTTTGAAAAATCCGATATCCAGAGAGCAAATTGATGAAGCGATATTGGGGGTTATAAGCAATTTGGACAAACCTGGATCACCAGCGGGTGAAGCTATGTCTGCTTTCCATGGAGAACTTAATGGACGAAATAAGGAGGCACTTAAAACCTTCAGGAACCGTGTATTATCGGTCACTGATGATGACCTGCGGCGCGTCGCCAAAACTTACCTCAAAAATCAAGAGGGCAGTTGTTCTGTCATCACCAATTCCTCCAAGTCCAGTGAGACCGAAATGACCATAATAAATGTTTGAGCTTCAGTGCAACGCAAGGTTCTTAAAGTGATCAAAAACTCCCGAGACAAGCTCTTCGCTGATGCTCGTGAAAAAATTGAAAAATTCGAATTTGACGAAAATGTAGCTTCTGTTTTTCCGGATATGATCGGCCGATCGGTACCGGGCTATAAAACCATTGTGGAATATGGTGGCCAATTGGCAGCCCATTTTGCCCAATCCAATTCCAATTGTTATGACTTGGGTTGCTCTCTTGGCGCCACCACAAAAGCGCTCCATCATAGTATTTCAGAGAGAGGGGTCCGAATTTTTGCGATAGATAATTCCAGCGCTATGATTGAGCGTTGCAAAGAAGAACTAAAGGCTTACAGTGAGGACGATACTATAATTATCAAACAGTCTGACATCTGTGACATAAATATTGAGAATGCATCAGTTGTGATAATGAACTTTACGCTGCAATTTGTTTTACCACAGCGCCGTGATGGCCTTATTGCAAAGATCTTCAACGGACTAAATGAGGGCGGATGCCTCATAATATCGGAAAAAGTGCTGTTTAACTCACCAGGCCTGAATGACCTAATGGTAAAGTTGCATCATCAGTTCAAACGGGTCCAAGGATACAGTGATCTTGAAGTGAGTCAAAAACGAGAAGCAATAGAGAATGTGTTAATTCCTGAATCGTTGGAAAAGCACTTTGCAAGGCTTCGAGAAGTTGGATTCCAGCCTGTCACCACCTGGTTTCAGAGCTTCAATTTCTATTCGATCCTTGCGATAAAGCCGAAAAAATAAGGTTTCATGTAAAAAATTTGATCGCACTCTTAATCATGCCATGTATCCGAGGTGTGTAGGGGGGCCTGAGAAGAGCCGCAGCTCCTAGTTTATCCTCTAAAACGCTCCG
>CAJWMT010000082.1:0-11651 GCA_913044275.1 uncultured Cellvibrionales bacterium | reverse complement strand
GGCAGGCGTATCGGGTTTGGTGCCAAACGTTGCGCTCTATCTTGACGAGCAGCCAATGGCTCAGCCCGGTCGAAATCTCGATGTATACATTGCGGATATCGCTCGAGTTGAGGTTTTGGCGGGGCCCCAAGGGACTCTCTACGGCTCAAGTTCTCAGGCCGGCACTGTTCGTTTGATAACTAACAAACCTGATCTGAGCGCGGCCTACGGTAAAGTCAAGGCTGGGTTCGCAACCATATCCGATGGCGGGGACAGCAATAACGTAGAATTCATGATGAACGCTCCTGTCAGCGATAATGTGGCCATTCGAGGCGTCTTCTATCGCGACAAGAAAGGTGGATATGTCGACGGAGTAGCTGGGACTCTATCGGTGGCTGACAGCGCCAGATGGCAGCCTGCAGGAACTATACGCAGCAACGGTGTGCCGGTTGAAGGTTTTCGCGGTGGTTTTCAAGCAGGAGCAGATCTCAGTGGTGTCACTTTTCAGGAGGCCTCTGCAATTGTTGAGGAAGATCAAAATGAAGTGGAGTACACGGGAGGCCGCATAAGTGCGCTAATCGAGTTCAACGATGATTGGTCGCTGCAGGCAGGGGTTATCGAACAACAAGTTGAGAGCGATGGGACCTTTTACTCAGACCCCAATCTCGGTGACTATGAAATTCGTCGGTATTCAGATGAATTTATCGAAGATGAGTTCAGCAACTTCAGTTTGACGCTTGAAGGCAGAATAGGGGCGCTGGAGGTTCTTTACGCAGGGGCTTACACAGACAGAGATCTCGAGCAGAAAGTTGACTACTCAGACTACTTGTATATTGGTCAATATTTGCCCTATTACGTCTGTGACTACTCGGTAACCTATGGTGATGTGACTGGTAACTGCGGGAGGCCAAATCTGTATGTGCATGCTACGTCTACTAGCGAATTAACAACTCATGAGTTAAGGGTAAATACTCCGGCTGATCGCGGTATAAGGGCAACTGTTGGTGCTTTCTTTAGCGACTTCGAGTTTACTGAGCTAAACGACTTTACCTATCCCGATAGCGTCAATGCAATCGGATGGGCTGGTGTTGCGGGATTCGGTTCCAATACGGTTTTTCCGACTCCCGGCTACCGAACTACCGACGAGCCGTTTCCAGATGATGCTATCTTTCGAAATGATATTAAGCGAACCGATGAGCAGTTAGGTCTCTTTGGGGAAGTCACCTTTGACGTGTCCGATACTATATCCGTTACTGTTGGTGCGCGTTACTATGACTATGAAGTGGATTTTATGGGGAGTGCTAACGCATCTTTCTATAATTTTGGGGGACTTGGTTCAACGGATTATCAAGCCTTTGGCACCGACATAAACGACCTCTATGATGGCGATGGTTGCCTAACCTGGAATAACGACACATTCAATACCCATGATACACACCCCACATATTGCGCTGGAGGCACTCCGCCAGTTGCTGGTGTTGATGGTCTAGAGCAAGATGATGTGGATCGAATCAAAAACTCATTGACCGCTCCAGATGTGAGTGAGGACAGTGGAGTTATTGGAAAGCTAACAGTCTCATTTACTCCAGATTCGGATAGTCTTTATTACTTAACATGGTCTGAGGGTTTCAGGACCGGGTTGCTGAATCGCCCGGGCGGAGCATATCAGGCTGCAACTGACTACACGGTTCCGTTTGAGGTAGAGTCAGACGAGGTTATAAATATCGAATTTGGTTGGAAGCTCGACATGATGGACGGTGCGATGCGCTTTAATGGCAGCGCCTACATGATCGATATTGAAAAGCTTCAGACGACCATCTTTGACACTAGTATCGTGAACCTCTTCTTCTCGGATAACGCAGCAGACGCCGAGGTGAAGGGCATAGAAGGAGACCTCACTTACGCGGCCAGTGATAATCTGACCCTGCATGCTGCGTTCTCGTTCCTTGATACTGAGGTCACAGATGTTCTAACGCCCACGGGTGACGTAGTTCAGGGATCATCATTAGCCTATGCTCCAGAGTTCCAAGGCAATTTGTCGGCTCGGTACGTTTGGGACTTAGACAATGGTTTAACCGCTCATTTTATGCCGAGTGTTGCAATGTCGGATTCACAAAAGACAGATATTATTCAACCAAACTCTATCGAACTTGATAGCTGGACGCTGGTGAACGTAACCGCAGGAGTCACAAATGGGACGTGGATTGTGGAAGCGTTTGTTGACAATCTCACTGATGAGATGGCTGCCATGAGTGGAAGTTATGTCTATGATCGCGAGCGCATTGCTTACACCAGGCCCCGTACCATGGGGGTGCGCTTTACTTACGACTTTTGATAGTTAATACTCTTGAATGCAAAACGCCCCGAAAGGGGCGTTTTTGTGTCGGTCGGGAACATAAATGACGTCTCAGAAGAAATATTATGAGTAGGCAAAACCCATATGGTCGAGTTACGCGATACCTTTGAGTCAATTCAACAACAGATCGCCTCGGGCGATATTCCTGGAGCAATTGCTCGTCTTGATTCTCTTGATTCCGAGAAGCGCAGTAGCGTTGAAGGGTTATATTTATCAGCCGTTTGTCACAGGTACCTCCGCAATTCAGCGTTGTCACTAGAGGCCTTGGACCAATTGCAAAAAGTTGCGCCAGAATATGGGCGAGGCTATCAAGAGCGGGGACATCTTTTGAGAGATATGGGTCGAGATGAGGGGGCGTTGCAAGCCTACCGTCAGGCGTGTACACATAATCCGGCTTTGATAGCAAGTTGGCGAGCGCAGCTAGAAATATACAAGGCAAGGGGAGTTAGCACGGGGCATGGACATATCGCAGCTCAAGTAGATCGCTTGGGCAAACTACCAAAACCATTGTTGGCATCGTCAGACATGCTTCATGAGGGGAGATTATTAAAGGCTGAACAGATTTGCCGATCTTTTATGCAAAAAAATCCTAAAAACGTTGAGGGTATGAGGATTTTGGCTGAGATCGGCGTCCGATTCGGCGTTCTAGATGAGGCTCAATTTCTTCTAGAGAGCGCTATTACTTTTGATCCGGATGACCTCCAGATCAGAATTGACCTGATACAAGTTCTAAGAGATAGGCAGAGATATGAAAAAGCTTTTGAGGAGACGGGCAAACTTTTGCAGGTTAATCCTGACAACCTACAGTTTCAATCCCTTTATGCGATTTTATGTATGCAACTTGGGGATTTTGATAGTGCCATCAATTATTTTGACCGTATAATCGAACGCTCGCCCAAGGATCCCATGACTCACGTGTCCCGTGGCCATGCGCTCAAGACAAAAGGAGATTTCAGTGAGGCGGTAATATCTTATCGGAAGGCATCCAAAAATCAACCTCTTCACTGTGAAGCATATTACGCTCTAAGTAATCTAAAGACCTATCGCTTCTCGGATGAAGAGGTAGATTCTATGCAACACATAGCTGATGATGCTCGGGTAAGTGGTCAGAACGAGGTTTATTTGAACTTTGCGCTTGGTAAGGCATTTGAGGACCGAAAAAATTTCGACCTGGCATTCTCACACTATGCGTTGGGCAATACCACGAAAGCCGCGTTAGTGAACTACGACAGTGATAACACCACAAAACAGACACAGGATCAAATTGATGCGTGCGATGAGATGCTCTTTGAAAAGTTCAAAAACATGGGAAGTGGAGCTGCTGATCCTATTTTTATTGTTGGGCTGCCAAGAGCCGGTTCGACGTTATTGGAGCAGATTCTCTCGTCACATAGTTTGGTAGAAGGAACTGCGGAGTTACCCGACATTCTCACCTTGTCAGGTCGCCTGCGTCGGAAAGGTAAGAGGCAAGGAAACAAACTATATCCCTATAATTTACATGACCTCGACGGAAAAACTCTCAGGCGTTTTGGCGATGATTATATTCGAGACACGGAAATTCATAGAACAGAGTCCCCCTTTTTTATTGACAAGATGCCAAATAATTTTAGGCATATCGGGTTAATTAAGTTGATTTTGCCAAACGCCAAGATAATTGATGCTCGTCGTAACCCTATGGCATGCTGTTTTAGTGGGTTTAAGCAGTTGTTTGGAGAAGGTCAATTTTTTACATACTCACTCGAGGATATTGGCAAATATTATAGGGATTATGTCGAGTTAATGGATCATTGGGATCGTGTGCTGCCGGATCAAGTGCTTCTAGTTCAATACGAGGATGTAGTTGCCGGTCTGGAATCTCAAGTCCGCCGGATATTAGACTTTTGTGGCCTGCCGTTTGAGTCAGCCTGTCTCACGTTTCATAAAACAGAGAGGGCTGTCCGAACACCAAGCTCAGAGCAAGTCCGCCAACCGATTTATAAGGACGGTCTTGAACAGTGGCGTTATTTTGATCACCACCTGAAGCCATTGAAGCAAGCTCTCGGTCAAGTCTTAGAACGTTACCCTCTTACCTGAGAGCAGTTCATTCTTCGATGCGATCCGACCCCTGCTAAGCGCGCAGTCGCATCGTATAGATAAGAACCTCAAAAATAATAAAAACTCAAGCGGGCTTTTATTTTGCTCTTTTGACTTTAATATCGAAAACATTAAATTACCGACGTTCTTTGACCTCTTTATACAGGCCAGTACAGAGACTGAATGACGCCAGGATTACCACTATAGAAAAGGGCAGCGCAGCGAGAATCGATGCTGTTTGTAAAGCAGCAAGGCCCCCGGAAAAGAGCAGGGCCGCTGCCACTGAACCAATTGCAACGCCCCAAAAAATTCTCAGTCGCTGACTCGGATTTGAATCACCCATAGTAATAAGTGTGCAGATAACGAGTGTAGCTGAATCAGCAGAAGTTACAAAGTAAGTTACTAGAAGAATGACGCAGACTGTCGCAATGGTACCTGTCAGAATAGTATTGGCTTTCATTGACTCGATAGTTGTGAAGAGAGCTGATGTCAAGTTCTGGTTTACGGCGGCGGCTATGCCGCTGTTCTCAAATAGCTGGAGGTAGATTGCAGTATTGCCAAATATCGTGAGCCACACGATGGCTAGCAATGTGGGCGCCAACAGAACGCCAATTACAAATTCCCGGATGGTTCTACCGCGAGAAATACGGGCTATGAACATGCTTACAAAAGGCGCCCATGCAATCCACCATCCCCAATAAAAAATCGTCCAAGAATTTTGCCATGGACTCTCTGGATCAGGATCTACCCAGAAGCTAAGTTTGGGTAAATTTACAAAGTAATCTAAGCTATTTTTAAACAGGCTAGTAACAAGGTAGCCAGTCGGTCCAAGTAGAAAAAACGCCAATAAAATAAGAAGTGTGAGGCGCATATTTAGGACACTTAGTATACGGATACCTCGCTTCACTCCGGTGAGTGCTGACACAGTAGCTACCACTGAGATGACAGCGATTAGGCCTATTTGAGTCGTGATATCGATCGTCATATCGGCCAGATAATTTAGTCCAGCATTTATTTGCTGTGCGCCTAAACCAAGGGAGGTTGCGATCCCAAAAACCGTACCGGCAACTGCTAGCAAATCTGCGAAGAAACCGAGGGGGCCATAGATCCTATCGCCGAAGACAGTATAAAGTGTAGAACGGATCGATAGCGGCAAGCCTCTTCGAAAGGATGAATAGGCCAAAGCCATGCCAAGAACCACGTAAATGGCCCAACCATGAAAGCCCCAATGAAAGAGCGAGAGGCGCATCCCAACCTGAGCGCCAATCTCGGTAAGCTGCTCTGACTCGCTTATAAATGGATTTGATTGCATATGAGTCATGGGCTCAGCTATGCTCCAAAACAGAATTCCAATACCGAGACCGGCACCAAACAGCATCGAGAACCACTGAAATAGATTAAATTCAGGAGTGTCATCATCTTTGCCAAGTTTAATATCGTGCGCTGGGCTAATACTCAACAAAATAGCAAGTATCAGAATTATGGACATCAAGTAGATGTAGAAGCCGCCGAATTCATTTGCAATGAAGTTCTTGGCGGCAGAGAAGACACTGTCTGCGTAACTCGGATTAATAACGGTAAATACCACAAACCCGATTACCAATAGCGGTGCCGCAATTGTCATATCCCGGTTGTCACCCGCGAAAAAAAGTTTTTTTGATGTTGATATTTTTGAAATAATAGTATTTCTCAAGTATTTCTCAATAGCTCACAGGGATAAGAAGTCTCTTCAGGATTTTTTTGCCTTTAATGATACTCCACTGTTTGTGGTAATGCCATGGATTTACAATAGGCCCCTTTTTTGATTAAACCTGATTGGCAGGTATTTGCTGTAGTGTTAGGTCACTGATTGACGCAATGCGTTTTTCAAGAAATCTTGCCGATTTTTTTTGCATCGATCCTGTATTTAGTGTTAGATTAACTCAGTATTATTTAATAAATACATAATAAACGAATAGATAGAGGCTAAATGGCAGGTGTTTTATGAACACTGATGTGGTCAGTGAAGAGGAAATGCGAGCACTTTTGCCGGCCTATGAGGTCGAAGGACAATATTTTGACCGTATCAGAAATAAGCTCTTAATACGTACCCTAGCGGTAGCTGCCCTATTTATTGTCCGTCTCGCCCTGATAGTTATTTACCCAGAGTTTCATATTGGCACTTATTGGAATGGCGATCTTATTGAGGGGACGAGACAACTGGAGGCCGTATTATTGTTTCGTGTCTCGGTTCTAGTTCCGCTGGCCATAGTTTATTTCGTTTGTCTTTGGAAAAACTTTTACTTTCGCAGCGTCACCGTTTTATCGCTTATCATCATTTGCAGCATACTTTGGAGCGATGTTGAGGCTCACTTTTTGGCTTTTTCACAAGCGCCTACCATGGCTGTCATAGCAGCTATTACAATTCGGTTGGTGGCGATTTATTTGTTGGTGCTAAATTATCTCGATGTTCGCCGCTGATATCTCTATCAAGGTGAATTGATGTCTAGAATTTCATTGATATTTTTGGGAATCCTATTGCAAGGGTGTGCCACATATCGTCCGGGTAATATTGATGATCTTTGTGCAATCTTTCGGGGTGATAGTGATTGGTATCATGATGCCAAAACTGCTCAGAAAAGATGGGGCACCCCAATTCCGCTTATGATGTCTATTATTTATCATGAATCTTCATTTCGGCCGAAAGTTCGCCCTGAAAGACCAAAATTTCTATTTATTCCGTTGCCAAGAAGATCATCTGCCTATGGTTATGCGCAAGCACAGGACCCTGCTTGGAATGATTATCGAAAAGACACGGGCAATTGGAGTCATGACCGCGATGATTTTGGTGATGCGATTAATTTTGTCGGTTGGTACTCTGACAAAACAAAGTCTCAACTTGGGATATCAAAGTGGGATGCATATTCTCAATATCTCGCATATCACGAAGGTTGGGGAGGGTTCAGTAAAGGCAGTTATAAAAAGAAGCCTCAACTGCTGAAAGTTGCTTCACGGGTTCAAAAAAAGACACAAGAATACAGTAGCCAGCTTAAGAAATGTCAAGCATCGCTTGATAAGAAAACTGAAGGCTGGTTCCGCAAAATATTTTGAATTACTTACAAAATTTTTCCCTAGAATGGTTTATTTATCGCGATTATATTTTTTCGGTTGGGGCGACATAATCGACAAAACCTGCTTGTCTTTGTAATCAGTTTATAGAACAGCAAGGAACCCACAATGGATCAATGTAGTTTTGATGTGGTAATAGTTGGCGCCGGTTTATCTGGAATAGGCGCTGCATGCCACCTCGAAAAAAATAATCCCGACAAAAAGTATTTGGTGCTCGAGTCAAGAGATAAACTTGGGGGTACCTGGGATCTATTTCGATACCCTGGAATACGCTCTGATTCCGATATGCACACATTGGGGTATTCTTTTAAACCTTGGGCATAGCAAAAAGCAATTGCTGACGGATCCGATATTCTTAATTACGTGCGTGAAACTGCCGCTGAGTATGGCGTTGATAAGTATATTCGTTATGGTCACACGCTCATCAAAGCATCATGGAAAAGCGGTCTTGCTAGATGGGAGCTCACTATATCTCGAATGGAGGAAGGGCCATTAATCGTCAATTGCCGTTTTCTGTACTCATGTACGGGATATTATCGTTATGATTCGGGTTACATGCCCGATTTTGATGGATTGGAAAGTTTTTGTGGTACGTTAATCCATCCTCAGCATTGGCCAGAAAATCTCAACTATACTGGAAAACGAGTTATTGTTATTGGTAGCGGTGCTACAGCCGTTACCATCGTTCCCGCTATGGCCAAAAAAGCAGCGCACGTGACTATGTTGCAGCGGTCACCCAGTTATGTAGTGTCTATGCCTAACCTAGACGCCTTTTCTAACAGAATACGCACCTGGTTGCCGAAAAAGCTGGCGTATCGGTTAACTCGTTTGAAAAATATATTTCAGCAGACGCTGATTTATTATGTTTGCAAGAAATATCCGGATTATGTTAGGCAGACGCTTCGTAAGCTCGTCATAGGTCACTTAGGACATGATTTCGATGTGGACACCCATTTTAACCCCAAGTATGACCCTTGGGATCAGCGATTGTGTCTCGTGCCGAACGGGGATTTGTTTAGAGGCCTTGCGGATGGGAGTATTTCCATTTTAACTGATCGCATACTCAAGTTTAATGAGCGTGGAATTGATCTGGAGTCCGGCGCGAGCATCGAAGCAGACCTCATTGTCACCGCAACTGGCCTCGATTTATTACCATTGGGTGGTATAACTTTTATTGTCGATGGCAGGACTATTGATCTCTCCGATGCAGTTACATACAAGGGAATGATGTTGAGTGGGATACCCAATTTGCTTATAGCAGTAGGTTACACCAATGCATCTTGGACACTCAAATGTGATCTAACCAGTCAGCATTTATGCAAATTATTAAAGTTTATGGACCGCAACAGCTATGATTACTGCGTTTCCAACTGCTCGGGAGAAATGCCAACTGCGCCAGTCATCGATTTTTCATCCGGGTATGTTGAACGTTCCATCGATAGATTTCCTCGTCAGGGAGCACGGCGCCCTTGGAAACTTTATCAGAACTATTTTTTTGATCTCTTCGCCATTCGATTTGGGTCTTTTAGGAACAGGGCAATTAAGTTCTACAAGTTGCCATCTAATGAAAAAGATTGATTTTTCCGAATGACAAGGTAGAGAAAAAATAACTTATCGTGACAAGATGTCTTCCTTGAATGACTGGGATAGGGTAGCATTTCGAGTTTTAAGGAGCTTACTCCATGGACAGCAGAACTCAAATTACCCAATTAATTAACCAATATGGATTTACAATCGACACTGGAGATCTTCAGGGATTTGCCCAGCTTTTTGAAAATGCGGAATGGACTGTAGAAGGCACCGAACCAAGATTAGGAACGCAACAAGTACTTGATGCATTGTCTACCGTAAGAATTTATGAAGATGGGACTCCGCGAACTAAGCATATTGTATCTAATCTGGATTTAGAAATTGACGAAGTAAATAACAGTGCAAAGAGTCAGTGTTACGTGACGGTTTTTCAGCAGACGAATGATTTCCCTCTGCAGGCAATTTTTTGCGGTCACTATTTTGATCGTTTCCAACGGGTCGAGGGAGTATGGCAATTTAGTCAACGCATCATCAGGTATATGATGGTGGGTGATTTAAGCGCGCACCTCAATGAACCTGAAAGTGTTGTTGGTGGAGCATAGTTCCCTGACGGCCTAGTAGTCGCTCTGGCTCCGAGGTGCAAAAGTATTATTTTTTAAGCACGGCTTGTGCCGTAATACTGATTTTGAGATTATATATAAGAAAAACGCACTTGGAGTCAGATTCGTGAAAAAAATTACCGTTTATTCTTTCGTTATTTTGATGATGTGGTCCGTTAAGATTCTAGCTCATGAGGGCGGCATCGTATTCATTACTTGCACTCCTATTAAAATATCGTTGGGAGGGTTAAAGAGCGACAGAGACATAATCCTTGATACGGACACTGGCCGTCTGGACATAACAGCATTTAAAACCAATGAGTGGCAGCGAGGAATAGCGTTTGAGAATGGAGTGGAAATAATAACTTTCCAGATATTACAGCCTGATTATTATGAAGGTTGGGCTATCAATCGCGAAAGTTTGACAGCAGTGTTTCGACTTGAGGTGATTCAATCGCCTGACGCAGAGGAAACACTCGACCCTGTTGTCAGAAGAATGCAATGTACAAAGGAAGAACGCGAAACCAAAAATCAGATCTAAATTAAAACTGGTAAACCGTCAAACCGCAAAACCTCAAGCGGTTTTGTTACGCGAATATCAAATGATAAGAACTATCACGAAGGAAACACTTGTTTTCCTGTTAGTTCTAGCTAGTGCCTCCGGCGCCGTAAAAAAGATTGTCAGGCCTTTTTGATCCGCAAGGAATCAAATGTTTGAGCTTTATGGGTGTCAAGCGAACGCATTCGCTTTTTTAAATAAAGGATGAGAAGGCGGATTAAAGGGCCCGCCCATACGAAAACTGAGCTCCTACGTTTAAAATCTATAAATTAACCGAGCACCCCAAACGTCTCCAATGTTTCTGTATTGAAAGTGAGAACCAGCTGCAAGTGGCACATCAGCTGCACCTGATGCTGTTAACTTATCGGAAACATTTCTTCCATATAACACCAAACCCCAGTTTTCACTTCGTATGCCGGCACGGACATTGATATTCTCAAATCCTTTCTGCGAATCAATAGGGTCCAGATCGCCGGTCATCAAGTAATCATCAGTGGACTGAATATCGACACTGGCAAACCACTCCATACCATCTCTAATGGGTCTCACGTAGTCTGCGGTGATTGCTCCCGTGTATTCAGCCGAGGTTAACTTCTTATCCGAGAGGTCTTGAGCTAATCCTGACTGTGAACCTGTGGCATTAAACTTAGCAGTGCATCCATCAACCGACGTTACTGGGGAGCTAATGTCCAAGGTTTGGTGATCGCCATCAGCGCCTCCACCTGTTTCTGCTCTTGCCAAGGCGAGGATGGCAGATGCTTGAGCAGCTGTGCATTCAGCCCCGGTGAACTCACCATAATTACCGTCGAGGTAGGCAAAAGCTCCACCAAGCCGCAAGTTTTCAGTTGCCTGAAATGCAATGTCTACCTCGAGACCTTTTATCTCTGTGGAGGCAGCATTGGCAACCACAAACCCTAAACCAACAAATGTGGATACCTGTTGGTCATCATATTCGCTAAAGAATACGTTCCAGTTCACATTCAATGCTCCGTCCATCATGGTATGCTTACCACCAAGCTCGATGGATTTCGCGGTCTCATCATCGTATTCAAAACCAATTCCTGGATTAGTTCTAAGCGGTGTGCCATCCGGCATAAAAGCAGGATTCTGGTCGTCAACTGCATTGAAGCCACCAGTCTTGAAGCCTTCAGCATAGCTGAGATAGTACATAGTTGCCTCGGATGGGCTCCACTCTAGATTCATAGCGGGCATTAATTGATCTGTGCTTCGTTCCTCATCAAATACGTGTGCCCAAGTAGCAAATGATGCTGCATTGATTGCGGCAAGACCTGGATCATTACTCTCTTGGAAAACACCGGTGTAGGTGTAGTTTCCAAAAAGAGTATTTCCTGTGTGAAATACGCCCAAGGTTGTTTCTGCATGGACCTCTTTTTCTTCCTCTGTATATCTCAAACCCGCTGTGATGCTTAGTGTATCCGTGATTTGG
>CAJWMT010000081.1:0-11733 GCA_913044275.1 uncultured Cellvibrionales bacterium | reverse complement strand
TCAGCTTCAATCTCATCATCTTCAAATTCATCTTCTTCTAGATCATCAGCTTCAAGCAACTCATCTTCAGATTCATCTCCCTCTAGATCATCAGCGTCAAGCAACTCAACTTCAGATTCATCTCCCTCTAGATCATCAGCTTCAATCTCATCTTCCTCCAACCCATCGTAATCAAGCACTTCTTCTTGATGTTCAAGTTCAAGCTCGCCCTCCTCTATATCCTCAGCTCCAAGCATCTCATCTTCAATCTCATCTTCCTCCAGCCCAACGTCATGAAGCACTTCTTCTTGATCTTCAAACTCATCCTCCTCTAGATCATCGTCTTCAATTACTTGGGACGTCGACCCTAATTCGGCAGGTAATGTATCTTCAGTCTCGTTGCCCCCTGGCACTCCGCTCTCTAACTCTTCACCTAACTGAGCATGACTCGACTCTCCGTTATCTACGTTACTCATTTCGTCAACATCGAGCTTATCAATATTCTCTTGGACTGACATTTCATCCTCGAACAATTCGGGGTCATCCGAGTTCAATTCCATGACGTTTTTATCATCAGTTTCTTCTGCAGGTTCCAAAAAATCAAATCTTTCCAATTTTTCGGAAGTCGGTTCATCGTATTTCTCACCTGCTGCTTGACTCTCGTTGGATAAATGACCTTGGACATCATCATCTTTGTTTTGGACCGAATATTCTTGCGATTGACCTTGATTAGCTGTATCGGTAGAGCTCGTTGATCCAGCTAATACCCCCTCCGAACCGAAAGATAACTTGGATTCTCTTCCTTTATGCCACGGGTCATCCTTCATCTGCTTCATGCCAACCATGATCTTATCGTTTTCTGCGTCTACCTCAAGCACCAACACATCAACGGTATCCCCTATATCGAGGACTTTTGATGGGTGCGATAGGCGCTTCCACGCAATATCAGTGACATTTAGAAACCCAGTTCGCTCGCCAAAATTGAGAGAAGCACCAAGCGGACTAATATCTTGTACCACCCCCGACAAAACATCGCCCTTTTTCAGCTCACTGGATGCTGAGACTTCATCCGCATAAGCCTCTACGATCTCTTTTTCTGATATATGCAACTCATCATTCAACGCATTAAAAGGATTTACCTCGTCCCGCTCAATGGTCTGTGATGACACATCAGAATTATCCTTATAATATTGGTTAGAAATATCGTTACGATCATTTGGAAGAGCTGGAGAAGTGGGTTTGATCTCGTCTCTATCTCCAACGTCTTCTCTAGATTCATGATCATTGGGTAAAGTTGCTAACGTTTGATCACCGACTGCTGATGGCTTCTGCAAATCTCTGTCAAAATCTTTTGGGGCATTACTATCTTGTTCTGTAACATTGTCTGATTCAGAACTGGTCTTTTCTGAAATTCCAAGCATCTCTGATTGACTTGGATCATTGAAATTCTTAGATGAAATGGCATCGGAGGAAAGAGTTTCTTCAACAGTGAGGTCATCAAATGTTTCAGCTTCGTCCTGACTTTCACCAATTCTCTGGCCTTCGATTTCTTCGTGTTCTTCCATAAAATCTCGATCTTCCTTGTCTACCCAAGTTATCTCGCCTAACTCGTTTCCATCTAGAGGCTCAGATACTAATACGGTATCATGACTCGTATCACTAAAGGAATCAGATTTATGCCCCTCATTGAGTATATCCTCATCGATGGATCCATGAAGCGCTATATCCAGCCTTGTCAAACGAGTGTTACCGGAGATTTCTTTCTCTTTTCCCGATGAATCCGAATTATCACTATACTCGTTATCATCGTTAACGAAGACAAATTCGCTAAGTGAATCAAAATCGACACCCTCGGATTCTGCGTGAGGATAATTTTGAATGTATTGCGTGCTCTCTGATAAAATGCCTTCTGCAACATTGACCGAATCTTGATCTCCGATAGCCTTGATCTCTCTAAAAATAATTTCCAAATCCTTTGTTTGCTTCTCTTCGAAAAGAACTTGCATCAATCGAACCCTGCATGCAGTGTCGGTTGGCTTTGCAAACCGCTCTTCCTGAAGCACATCAATCGCTTGTGCTATCTTGCCCACTGACAGGTACATTTCAGCATCCACCATTGGGTCTACCATCGAATCAAAAAATCGTGAGGATACCTCTTGGTTTTGATCTGGAAAAATTTCCTCATCCGTCTCATCAAACAATTTAATCTCCTCGCCATCAAATTCATCATAGCGAGCAGTGTCTTGCTCATGAGGGAGAGCATAAGCATGTGACGCTGAATCCGCAGATATCTGGGAGACTCTTCGTCTAGAGAAAGCAAAAATAGTTGCCAATACTGTTACTAAGGCTAGAAATGATGCTATCGCCCCTGTTCCGTTCTCACTATCTGCTTCAACAATCACCCTCGAATCTTCCAGAAGGTCGTCTGGATTTTTTTCAATCTCAGCGTTACTCGCCGAGATCAACTCAAAGTCATCGGTGAATTCGGTTACAAGCGAGGATTCCTCGTTTCTATCATCTGCATCGAATGCGTTATCACTAAAAATGGTACCTGTATCTTCGCTTTTTGTAGATTCAATTTCTTCTGTTTGATCTACTAAGTCGTTGATAAAAGCTCCCTTGCGTTTAGTCCCTGGCGGTCCGACCAAAGAAGTAGATTTGGGAATAAGTCGCTGCTCTTCTTTGGCGGAGCGATCAATGGAGCTCAACAATGCTTGTGTCTGCAACCGGTCTGGATCAATACGTTCTATACCTGGACTCACAAACGTGCCGAATTCAAGCCGGACTTCATCACTTGTTGGTAGCCAAATCATGGCTCCTATTTCAAGCGAGCTAACGTCGTCCCCATCAAAAGCGGAGGAGTTATATCTGAAGATCGCCTCCATAGTTTGCACAACACTTATGCCATTAAATCGCAATCGACGAGCAATACTCCACAGAGTATCCCCTTCTACGACCCTATATTGGCCGGGATTCAATAGTTGCGGCTGTTCGTGATTAGGCAGATCGGTTGAAAATGCTTGATTCGATTGATCAAGTTCCAGTTGCGCTAGAAAAAAAAAGGTTTTGTCTGGGTTTTCTTTTGGTTGGAAAAGAAACTGTTCAACATTGAGCCGTGAGTCTTCACCATAGACCATCAAAGAAAGAAATGCACCTCCTATTGCTGGAACAAATATCTGTGACAATCTCTTGACTCTAATCACGCTTCTCTTCTCACCTCAGTCAGTTCAAAGCTAAAAAGTATGAAAACACCAAAAGTGCATTATTCTAGCACGGTTATCGGGATTTGTTCATGATGAGAAGTACGCGCCATAGTCGATTAATAATTGATATTATATGAGGTGTTTAAGACTAAAATGGAGTTGTGACTAACTAAGCAACTTACAGATATCAACAAAGGTTTTTTTAATGTTTGTAAATCTTACCGCAGATGATGGTCAGTTTCCCTTGGATTACTATTTAGAATCGGAGGCTATCTGTGCACCGTTAACAAGCTTCGAGCACGCAAAACCTCATTGTTTGATACAAAAATCCGCCAAACTCATATCAACTAATTGTCTTATGCTCTTTATTGTATCCCTGATTTCTGGATGTGGAGGCAGCGGCGGAAGCAGCATGGATTTCGCGCCAGAACCTAGGATTGAAGAAACGGTGCCGCAACCATCGCCCGAATATTCATCTGATATTCTCTGGAGCCCCGGGATTTATGAACCTTGGCGAAACCTCTCACAGATCTGCGCCAATCCCAGAAACAATGATGATTACAATGATCAGCAGGGTTCAATCGCTAATGAGAATAATTGGATTCGATCTTATAGTGACGATACTTATCTTTGGTATAGTGAATTACCAGATATAGATCCTAGGACGGTTTCAAGCACTTCAGAGTATTTTGAACTCATGAAAACAGATTCCGTAACTGAAAGCGGAACTCCAAAAGACAAATACCATTACACCGAAGATACAGAAGCCTGGAACAATTACTTCGAACGTGGGGCAAATGTAGGTTTCGGGATGAGACTGACATCCTCCAACTCAAACGGAGAGCCTTATCGAATATTTGTTCTATACAGCGAACCACTATCGCCAGCAGCGGAGGCTTCGATTGTGCGCGGGGCTGAAATCATATCAATTAACAACGAAACCGTTTCTGGTGGCTTATCTCAAGAAATGTATGATGCTCTTTTCCCAACCGCGACGGGCGTTGAAACCGCTATCGGAGTGCGCTACGCAGAGTCCGATGATGTTAAGTTGGTCAATATGACCAGCGCCGAAATCACAATAACACCGGTACAAAAAGTTGATGTCATTCAACATGGTGAAATTTCAGTCGGTTACATGCTTTTCAATCAGCACATTGCATCAGCAGAAAAACAATTATTAGATGCGATACAGACCCTCAAAATTAGTAAAATTGATGAGCTTGTGATTGATATGCGTTACAACGGAGGCGGTTATCTGAGTATTGCCAGCCAATTGGCATACATGGTAGCTGGTGAATCTGCAATAAATCAGGTTTTCGAAAGATCAACATTTAATGACAAACATCAAGTCTACAATCCTATTACACAGCAAAGAATTCAGGATGGCCTATTCGTTACTGAGACGCAAGGATTGTCGGCCGAAGCCGGAGAGGCATTGCCAACCCTAAATCTTAGTAAAGTTTATATACTTAGCACCGAAAGAACGTGCTCGGCGAGTGAAGCTGTAATCAACGGTCTCCGAGGAATAGATATCGAGGTGATATTGATTGGCGGGACAACATGTGGAAAACCTTATGGTTTCTATGGGGTAGACAATTGTGGCACCACCTACCTAACAATCCAAATTAAAGGGACGAATGCCAAAGGATTTGGTGATTTTGGTGACGGCTTTATTCCCAGTCCATCTAATCAGCCTTTATCAGCCTCCGTCGGAGGCTGCGGGGCAATTGATACGATTTCTAGCGATCCATTGGGACAAGAGGAGGAATCTCTCCTATCCACGGCTCTCCATCACATGGCTAACGGGACATGCCCAAGTTCAAGTTCAATCCTAAAAAAGCAAAAAACCTTTGGCCTTGAATCAGGTTCTGAAGAATTAGACAACACATCGAAATGGGCCGTAAAAATACTCTCGCGTCACTCTCAATCTAGGTAATCCAAGACGATTCGCAGCATTCTTCTAAGTGGCTCTGCCGCTCCCCAGAGTAATTGGTCTCCAGCCGTAAAAGCAGAAATATATCTCCTTCCAATATTCATTTTGCGGATCCGTCCAACGGGAACAGTTAGGCTTCCTGCCACGGCAGCAGGCGTCAGTCCTTTAAGAGTAGCATTTTTCTCATTTGGCACAATCGTTGACCAAGGGTTACTTTCATCAATCAGATTCTCAACATCAGTAATAGCTATATCTTTACGCAATTTTATTGTAAGCGCTTGGCTATGGCAGCGCATCGCGCCAATCCGCACGCATAAGCCGTCCAAACTGACGGCACTCTCGATATTACCAAGTATCTTGTTTGTTTCTGCTTCATTTTTCCACTCTTCGCCGCTTTGGCCATTCTCTTTTGCATCACCAATCCACGGCAGAATACTCCCAGCCAAAGGAAATCCCCAACTGTCAACTGGGAACTGCTCAGAACGCAGACATTGCGTAACCGTTTCATCAATATCTAGAATGCCAACTTCTGGGCTATCAAGTTGCTTGCCGACTGAGGAACTTATAGCACCCATCTGATGGATCAATTCGAGCATATTTTTTGCCCCAGCGCCCGAAGCAGCTTGGTATGTCATCGCAGTTGCCCATTCGACCAAATTTGCTTTAAACAATCCCCCTAAGCCCATCAGCATGAGACTTACGGTGCAATTTCCACCAATGAAATCTCTAACTCCAGTTGCGAGACTCTCTTGGATTAGACTTAAGTTAACTGGATCTAGCACTATGACCGACTGATCGTTCATTCGCAAAGCAGATGCCGCATCAATCCAATACCCTTTCCAACCAAAATTCCGAAGTTTGGAATGTATATCATTGGTATACTCGCTACCCTGACAGGTGATGATAACATCCATATCTGTAAGGGCTTTCAGGTCATAAGCATCTAGCAAAGTGTAGACCTCATCAGCCACTACCGGTGAAGTCTGTCCCGCTTGAGATGTAGTAAAGAAGAACGGTTCGATCAATTCGAAGTCTTTTTCCTCGAGCATTCTTTTTCTAAGGACCGAACCGACCATCCCGCGCCAACCTACTAAGCCAATTTTTAACATAATCTTTAACCTAGCACTTTGTTATTTAGTCACTTTTAGCTCTTCCATCACGGCGCTTCCCATTTCCGAAGTGCTAACTAGAATTGTGTCGTCAGTTAATATATCTCGAGTTCGAAAACCTCTATCAAGCACCTTACCGACAGCATCTTCAATTGCGACTGCAGCATCCGGCATTCCCAACGAATATCGAAATAGCAGTGCAACGGATAGAATAGTCGCCAAAGGATTAGCAATATTTTGACCGGCAATGTCTGGTGCAGAGCCATGGCAGGGTTCATACATGCCGAAAGCTTTTTCATTTAACGATGCGGACGGCAACATGCCAATTGATCCAGTGAGCATAGCGGATAGATCTGATAGTATATCGCCGAACATATTTCCCGTTACAATAACATCAAACTGACTGGGTTTGCTAACCAACTGCATAGCAGCATTATCCACATACATATGGCTTAGCGACACATCAGGATATTCAGCGCTCATATCCGAAATCACCTGTCTCCATAGAATTGTTGCCTCAAGCACGTTAGACTTATCTACAGAACAAAGACGTTTTCCACGCTTCATTGCTGCTTCAAAAGCAATCTTGCCCACCCGGCGAATCTCTAATTCAGAATACTTGAGAGTATTAAATCCTTCTTTCTCTCCACTCTCCAATATTCGGAAACCCCGTGGCTCGCCAAAGTAAATACCCCCAACCAATTCTCTTACAATGAGTATGTCCAAATCTTCAATGAAACTGGGTTTGAGAGATGATGCGACAACAAGTTGAGGGAACATTATCACAGGCCGCAAATTTGCAAAAAGGTTCAATGCATGGCGGATTCTTAGGAGACCCTTTTCAGGCCTCATTTCCCGCTCGCAATCATCCCATTTAGGTCCACCTACGGCTCCCAATAGCACGGCGTCAGAATTGCGCGCTTCCATCAGGGTCTCTGGCGGACATGGATCACCGGTAGCGTCAAGCGCGCGTCCCCCAATTAAACCATAGCGAACTTTAATTCCAAGATCTAAGCGCTCATTCACCGCTTCAAGGACCTTGACACCCTCACTTATGATCTCAGGGCCGATATTGTCTCCGGGGAGGACATATACCGACTTCGTCACTCAATCGCTCCGAATATCCATGGATGCATTTTGGCTCGTTCTAACTCATATCGCTTGATTTCTTCAGAGTTTTGTAGGGTTAATCCTATTTCATCAAGGCCTTTGATTAAGCAATCTCGTCTAAACTCATCTATATGGAAATTGAACTTTTTCTTAGATTCCATGACAACTTCTAATTGCAAGAGGTCTACCGACAAAGAAAAGCCATTTGTTTCATAGAGTTCCTTGAATAAAAACTCTACTTCGTCCTCAGTGAGGACAACGGGTAATAAGCCATTTTTAAAACAATTGTTGTAAAATATATCCGCAAAACTAGGAGCGATAATCACACGAAATCCGAAATCATCTAGCGCCCAAGGAGCGTGTTCCCTGCTAGATCCACAGCCAAAATTTTTTCTTGCCAGGAGAATCGATGCCCCTGCATATCTGGGCTCATTTAACGCAAAATTCATATTTAATGGTCGGGTTGAGCAATCTTGACCTGGCTCACCCTCATCAAGGTAACGCAGTTCGTCAAAAAGATTAACACCAAAACCACTCCTCTCAATCGACTTAAGAAATTGTTTAGGGATAATCATATCTGTATCGACGTTAACCCGATCCATCGGTCCAACCAACCCTTTATGTTTCGTAAAAGCTCTCATTGAACCACCCCAGAGAGCAATTCTCTTACATCTATAATGTGGCCAGATACTGCTGCTGCTGCTGCCATGGCCGGGCTCATAAGATGGGTCCTGCCACCGATTCCTTGGCGGCCCTCAAAATTCCGATTTGATGTCGAGGCGCAATGCTCTCCTGCACCAAGCTTATCTGAATTCATGGCCAGACACATGGAGCAACCGGGTTCACGCCACTCCATGCCAGCATCTAAAAAAACCTCATGCAACCCTTCCGCCTCGGCTTGACTTTTCACCATCTGGGATCCGGGTACAACTAGAACCTGTTTCACCGAATCTGCCCTCTTACGACCCTTTGCTATCGCGGCAGCGGCACGCATATCCTCAATCCTGGAGTTAGTGCACGAACCTATAAATACTCTATCAATCAATATGGATGAGATTGATTGCCCCTCCTCAAGGCCCATATAGTCCAAGGCCCGCCGCAAAGTTTTTTTCTGCTCTGAAGTTGTCTGGTTAGATATCAGAGGAATATTATCAGAAACCGCAGATACCATCTCGGGAGACGTTCCCCAACTAACTTGAGGTGCTATGGTATCTGCTTGAATTCGGACTTCTGAATCAAACGCCGCATCAGAATCACTAACTAACGTTTTCCAATAAGCTCTCGCTTGCTCCCAAAGGGCGGCTTTGGGAGCAAATTGACGACCCTTAATGTAGTCAATGGTTTTATCATCAACACCCATTAAGCCAACTCTAGATCCTGCCTCGATGGCCATATTGCAGACAGTCATTCGCCCTTCGATTGACATTGAAGCAAAGGCACTCCCGGCAAATTCAATTGCATAACCGCTTCCACCGGCAGTGCCAATTTTGCCAATGATTGCCAAAACAACGTCCTTGGGCGTTACACCAAAACCTAGCTCTCCATCCACAGTCACTCGCAGATTTTTCATCTTTGTTGCCACGAGACACTGAGTTGCAAGAACATGTTCCACCTCGCTTGTCCCAATACCATGTGCTAAACAACCCAATGCACCGTGAGTCGCAGTATGTGAATCGCCGCATACGACTGTCATACCAGGCATCGTGACGCCCAATTCAGGGCCCATCACATGCACAATTCCTTGTCCCATTTCATTCATTTTAAATTCTTTGATTCCAAACAGATCGCAATTATCATCAAGTGTCTGCACTTGAATGCGTGATGTCTGGTCGGAAATTCCTTGTACTCCAGATTCCCGCTCCGAACGATCTGTTGAAATATTATGATCGGGTGTCGCAATATTCGTATCTAGTCGCCATGGTTTCCTTCCCGAAACCCGCAGACCCTCAAATGCTTGAGGAGATGTCACCTCATGCAGGATATGACGGTCAATGTATAGTAAGGCTGAGCCATCATCGCGCTCAACGACTAGATGACTATCCCAAAGTTTGTCATACAGCGTTTTACTTACCATTAAAACTCACCTCGAATTTCGTCTATTTCAAACACCCTCAACACGAGAGCAACTGCTTAGTTTGATGACAATATATCCTTCGCAAAATTAAAATCACAATATAAAATCGCTTCTGGTAGCAGTATAAAAAAATCATATCAGATAGGTTCCAGTCCACTACTGACATCAGCATTCTGCGCACGATGCCTCAGAAAATGATCCATCAATGTTATGGCCAGCATTGCCTCGGCAATAGGCACAGCTCTTATTCCAACACATGGATCATGCCTTCCGGTGGTAACAATGTCTGCTGCATCCCCATTTAAATTGATCGAACGACCTGGGATCCTAATACTTGAGGTAGGCTTTAAAGCCAAGTTTGCTGTAATGCTTTGTCCTGTAGAAATACCTCCCAGCACTCCCCCCGAATTATTAGACAAAAAACCTTCTGGAGATAGTTCATCGCGATTTTCCGTTCCTTTCTGCTCAACAGAATTAAATCCTGAACCTAGTTCTACACCCTTGACAGCATTTATACCCATCAGAGAATGAGCTAAATCGGCATCCAATTTATCAAATACCGGATCACCCAGCCCTACGGGCACATTTTTTGCCACCACGGTGACCTTTGCACCTATTGAGTTACCCTCTTTTATGAGATCTTGCATAAAAGATTCAAGCTGCCTTACCTTATGAGAATCTGGAAAGAAAAAACTATTTTGTTCAATCTGATCTCTATCGAAGTTCTCATAAGCGATTGATCCAAGTTGAGAGACATAACCGAATATGTCCACACCCAGTTTCTCGAATAAAAATTTCTTAGCAATGGCGCCGGCCGCCACCCGCATGGTAGTCTCCCTAGCAGAACTGCGTCCTCCTCCGCGATAATCACGAACACCATACTTCTGAAAGTAAGTATAATCAGCATGAGATGGTCGAAATAATTCTTTGATTTTGCGATAGTCTCTGGGCTTTTGATCTAAGTTCTTAATTATCATCCCGATCGGTGTTCCGGTAGTCTTTCCCTCGAAGACTCCTGACAATATCTCGATTTGATCTAACTCGCGACGCTGAGTGGTGTATCTCGATTTCCCTGGTTTGCGTCGATCTAAATCTGCCTGCAGATCTGCTGCATCTAACTCTAGACCTGGCGGGCAACCATCAACAACGCATCCAAGTGCAAGCCCATGACTCTCACCAAATGTAGTAACCGTAAACAACTTCCCAAATGTATTACCAGACATTATTTTCCATTTACTCGAAATTTTGGCTCATTATAAAGCTTTTATCTGCAAAAATTATGATTTTCAATCAATTGCTCGCGAGTCAAGATAAAAATCCCTGCATCTCCTTCACTAAAATCAACCCATAGGAAGGGTAAATCTGGATAAGTTTGCTCAAGTGCCGCTGCTGAATTTCCCACTTCAACAATTAAACTTCCACCCTCGTGCAAATAATCCACAGCCTCGCATAAGATTCTTCGCACTATATCGAGACCGTCATCTCCAGCGATCAATCCCAGAGCAGGTTCAGCAAAATATTCTCCAGGCATGCTCCGGTAATCATCTACATCAACATACGGAGGATTTGAAACAATAAGGTCGTATTTTTCACCACCGAGATCACCAAACAAATCCGATTCACAGATTTGGACTTGACCAGAGCACTTATGATTTTTCACATTTTTACTAGCGACGATCAAAGCGTCTTCAGATATATCTGATATTGTTATGTTCGACCTAGGGAATGCATACGCGCAACTTATTCCAATACAACCTGACCCTGTACAGAGGTCCAGAATGGAATTCGGCTGCACCGAAATCCAAGGCTGAAATTTCTCTTTTACGAGGTTTCCAATAGGAGATCTAGGGATAAGGACACGTCGATCCACATAAAATAGCAATCCGCAAAACCAAGCACGTGAGGTAAGGTAGGCCGAAGGCGTTTTTTCGTTCGATCGCTCTCTGAAAAGTCTTCTAACCTCGACTACCTCTTCTTTGGACAGTATATTGAGCAGCATACTGCGGTCGAGAGACACGTTTAAATTCAGCGCATGTGACAGCAAATAAACTGCCTCATCCCAAGCATCGTATAGACCATGTCCATGGTGGATTGAACTGATTTTAAAAAGTTTTTCTCCCTCTGCAAGCAGACTCGCAACTGTTGTACTTTCTGACATAAACGGTCCGTATTCAAAGACAGAGGCTCTATATTATCTGAAAAATTTCAAGCCGTTAAATGCAGGGTGGAAATAACCAACGTTTTGATGGAAAATAGAGTAGTGGACAGCTTGGGTAGCTATTAAAATATTTTTTGGGTATCAACCGCCTCTCTAACGACAGAAAA
>CAJWMT010000080.1:0-11868 GCA_913044275.1 uncultured Cellvibrionales bacterium | reverse complement strand
GCCTGGCTGGTGTTCGCGCGTCGACTGATGATGCCTATCGATTTGCTCGAGGGGAAGCGATAGACCATCCACTCGGTTACAAGATTCGCTTGAAAGGCGAGGCGCTTGATTTTTACGCCGTCAGCGATCACGCCGAGTACTTTGGAGTCGTTAAAAGCCTGGCAGATCCAGCGGGACCTCTGAGGGACCATCCCCTCGCAGCGTTAATCCAGTCTCCGGACACAGCCGACAATCGAAAGGGGTTTGTTGCGCTTGAATCAGAGTTGACAAGAGGAGAGCCCATCGACCCGCCACTGAGATCAGAGGCAGTCATAAGATCCGCTTGGCAAGAAAATATCAACATTGCAAACAAAAATTATGAACCCGGAAAGTTTACTACTTTCATAGCATACGAGTATTCTTCACACCCTAAAAATGCAAATCTTCATCGGGTAGTACTGTTTCCCGGAGATGATGGCCCACTCCGTCCCTTTGGTTCTCAGGACTCACTTAACCCTGAAGATTTGTGGGACTGGCTCGATGCGCTGAGGTCTGATGGACTTGATTCTATTGCCATTCCTCATAACTCGAACTGGAGTCAGGGTTTGATGTTTCAAAGAGTCACGATGGATGGTGGGCCCATTACTGCAGCCTATGCTAAGCAGCGTTTGCGTAATGAGCCAATAGTGGAGATAACCCAGATAAAAGGGACTTCCGAAACTCATCCTTTATTATCGCCTGAGGATGAATGGTCGGACTTCGAGCTGTGGTTTAAAAATAGAGGGAAAGTTGATGAGCAGGGTCGAAGGATCAGAGATGAAGATGGGAATGCTGTTGAGTTTGACGGAGCGACCACCGGCGCATACGCGCGAGACGCGTTACTGGCGGGAATGGAGTTGGAAGAAGCTGTTGGCACGAATATGTACCAATTTGGATTCATTGGTTCAACGGACGGGCACAATGCCGCAAGTCCCTTTGAGGAGGATGAGTATTTTGGTAAGTTTGGGACCAATGACGGTTCGCCAGAGTTGAGGGGTTCCGTTCCCACAGATGAAAAGCTACCGAGTATTTTTAGTGACACTCTTGACTGGAGCGCCTCTGGATTGGCAGGGGTTTGGGCAGAACAGAACACTCGCGAATCGATCTTTCAGGCGTTAAAACGCAAGGAAACATTTGCCACATCAGGTCCTAGAATTAGAGTTCGTTTTTTCGGTGGATATGATTACCCAGACGACTTGGACAAGGCGCCAGATTCAATAGAGAAGGCCTATGCCATGGGTGTTCCCATGGGAGGGGAATTAACTGATGAGGGCAATAGGGTGCCGCATTTTTTTCTTTCCGCTTCGAAAGACCCGATGGGGGGTTATTTGCAGAGAGCCCAGATAGTGAAGGGCTGGATCGAGGAGGGTAAGTCTCGTGAGCAGGTTTTTGATGTGGCCTGCTCTGACAACCTTGTCCCCGATGATGTCACTCACCGTTGCCCAGATAACGATGCCTCGGTAAACCTAGAGGACTGCACTGTAGAAAAAGATTCCGGAGCCTCGGGGCTAAGCACTGTTTGGCAAGACCCAACATTTGTGCCAGAGCAAAGGGCTTTTTATTATGCCCGCGTTCTGGAGAACCCTTCCTGCCGGTGGTCCACATGGGATGCGATAAGGGCGGGAGTGGCGCCGCATCCAGAAACACCTAAAACCATTCAAGAGCGAGCTTGGAGCTCTCCGATTTGGTACAAGCCTAGTTAGAGAAACCAACTATTTTTATCTAGGAGGTGCGCAGCTATTGGGATTGAAAATCCCAAGAAATAAGTTTCATGCCTATCTGAGTTGTAATTTGGTTTTGTTCCAGAATTGCACGCGGACCACCTTTATTGGGCGCGCATCAATCCATGCACAGGATGTCATCTACATCTTTGCCGGCTAAACAGAGGATTAAAGACTAAAAGGTGTTTTATAGGTCAAATTGTTTGTTAAATAATTGGGGCTCAAGGCACGAAGAATCTACTCTATTCCATAGCAAAAAACAAAAGCAAGGTCCTATGTGTTTGTTGTTCAGGTGATCTAGATGGATATACCTTCTATAGAGAGAAAAGAAGGGCGCTCCCTGACAGGGAGCGCCTTGTTGCATTACTGAGTCATCGATACACGGATGCCAAATGTCCTCGGCCGCAGTGTCATGTGCGCATTGGAGAAAAACGTTTGCTGCATAACGAAGATGGAGTCGTCGTTATCCAAAATATTTTCACCATATAGCGCTACTGACCACTTGTCGGAGTTCAAGCCAATGCTAAAGTCTAGCTTTGAGTAGGCGTCGGTCATGGTATACCGCGGGTTTGTAGCATTGGGATTGCCAACAACATTCTCGAATCCGTTTGGCAATGCGTCAGTGTAGCTGTAGCCCAAACGACCCACTGCCTCTTTACCGCCTTCAAGAGGCATGGTGTACTGAAAATGACCTGAAACTTGGACGTCAGGTGAAACCAAGCTGGAGCCGATTTCTGCACCGACCATAATCGCTTCTCTTTCAGACAATTCGGTTATTTTTGCGTCTTGTAAAGCCACATTTAAACCAAACTCAAAGTTGTCATTCGGATTGGCAACTAGCTCTAATTCAATCCCCTCTGACTCTGCTTCACCTGCATTGGTAATGAATGAGGTGGGATCACCGCCACCGCGCTGAGCACTTAACTGGATATCTTCCCAAACTATTTGATAGATTGAGATGTTAGCGCTGAGACCGTCCCATCGTCCTTTCATTCCTACCTCATAGTTCCATAGCTTGTCGGATGATGAAACTTTAGGGATGATGAGTGTATCATCTGGATCTAGTCCGCTTGACCCGAACTGCCCATCCAGACCTCGCACAAATGCTGATCGATTAATCTCATTGCTTCTAAAACCCTCAGAGGCGGTCGCATATAAATTAATCTGGTCATTTACTTGCCAAGCCAAGGAAAATTTTAATACGTCGTTACTGGTCTTGCCGGGCTCATATGTTCCGGCCTGGTAGGGCACCGGGTTAAATGAGCTTGCGCCCATGAAAACTACAGGCCCAATAAAACTGCCAAGAGCCGATGAGCCTCCAGCTGGGCGAGAGTTTGCATTCTCCATGTCTCCTGTTCGAAAGCCCAGCGTTGCTTTCAGGGAGTCTGTCAACTGATAACCGATCTCTCCGAAAATTGCGGTTTCCTCGTAGGAGTTCGGCACCGGGCCGCCATAGACAAAGGCGTTGTCAACCCCCAGTGTCGAGATTGTGTTACCGATCGTACCGCCTCTGGTGTCCGCATATGCTTGGGTGACATAAAAAGCTTCAATTACGTCCGTTTCTCGGTCAAGATAAAATGCTCCCAATACCCAATCGAGTTGAGAATCTGAGTTGGAGACCAAACGCAGTTCTTGCACAAAAGCTTCATCGTCTGGCTCTCTGTGGAGGAGTAGAGGAAACATATTGCCCAGTGCGTTACTCAAGTCCGCATCCATGGTTCCATCATTCTCAGACAAATTTGTAGAGGATGTCAGCTCTGCAAAGCCGAGGTCATAAGCAAGCGTCATATTAAACTTTTGCACTTCAATTTCCGTTGCCTCGTCCCCGAGACCTGATCTGGAATCTTCCCCTAAGGCTGGATTAATTGTCGACCCGTCATCCACCTCGGTTTCTTGCAAAATGTATGAGAAATTGGCATTGAAACGATCGTTTACTTCCCAGCCAAGTGATGCGCGAAGTCCAATATTAGAAACTTTGTTGCTTGGGTCTGCACCTGTCGAGATATTGGTTACCCAACCGTCATCTTCGGAAGCGAAGGCCACTAGTCGCACAGCGGCATTATCACTGATGGGGATATTCACCATGCCATTATAACGCTGGCGCATTTCTCCGTCAGTGGAACCAATATCCGTTGCTATTTTATAGGAAAAGCCACTTGGGTCAGGCTTGTTGGAGATGATTCGAACAGCACCGGCCAGTGTGCCCGCACCAAACAGTGTGCCCTGCGGCCCTTTCAGGACTTCAACTTGTGCCGCATCAAACAAACTAAAATCCATCTTTAGGGTGCTTTTGGAAGCAACCATCGGCATCTCATCGAGGTAAACCGCAACTGGGCTGGCCAAGTTATCCTGATTCAAGGCGGTGCCAATACCTCGCACTATGAAAGCCCCATTGAGGTTGTTCCCAGCCGCACTAAAAGTAAGCCCTGGAATGGTATCCGCTATCCCCCTGGAGTCAGTTATGCCGCTTATTTCTAAAAGATCTTCTCCAAGTACTGATATTGACATCGGTACGTCTTGGAGTCGTTCCTCTCGTTTAGTTGCCGTGACTATGATCTCGTCGAGTTCAGAGTTAGATTGCGCGAACACGGAACCTACAGAAAAGGCAAGCATAAAGCTGGCTAGAAGCACACTTTTGACAAATCTGAATAAATAACACATCACGATTTTTCCCCTCGATTTTTTGTTAATAGTAATTTCCCCTAATGTAGTATGTTTTTATCGGATAATCATTACTACTAACAATACACAATCAAAGTATAAATAATTGTTATTAATTTGTGGTATATAAGCCTTACTATCTATGTGTCAAATAACCAACTCCCAATGAAGCCTATTTTGCCAATCAAACGACATCGAGATGTGCGCTCTGAGGGGATATCATAAGATTGAATTGATCGCTATTCTGTTGATGCAATTTGGTGGAATTGAAACAAGTTAACTTGGACCTCAAGACTTTGCTATATTCCGATATTCTAAATTGGCATGAAATAACCGGTTCTCGCAGTTATGCTTGAATTCAAGAAATGTGGAGGATTTAAATGGATGTGCGTCAGTTAAGACATTTCGTGTCACTTATCGAGGCAGGGACAGAACACGCTGCGGCTGAGGAGCAGCATATTTCTCAGCCAGGTCTAAGTAGCAGCATCAAAAGACTTGAGAATGAGTTAAAGGTGACGCTCTTTGATCGAGAGGGCAGAGGTATGCGGCCTAACGAGCGAGGAAAGATTTTCCATGGTTACGCTCAACGAATTCTCAGTCAACTGCGTCTTGCAATTGCGGAGCTTGAGGAGTCAAAATCAAAAGTGGTGATCGCTGTAAGTGACATGATGCCTAGCAACTTCATTGCTATTCTCTCGGAGAGGATTTGGCAAAGATATCCAAACATCGAATTGCAATTTATGGCGTCGCATTTTGACGAGATGTATCCAGCCGTTGAAGTGGGATCTGTTGATGCAGCATTTTTAGGTGTGCCAAGCGCCAATCCCTTGCCCGATAGTCTTGTTGCAAAAGATTTGATTCGAAGCCAATTCGGTGTGTATTGCTCTAAGGATCATCCGTTAGCTGCAAGCCAGAAGCCGCTAAATGTTGAGCAGCTTAAGCAGTATCCGTGGTTGAATAACAAAAGCGCTGCGGCGATAACGCCTGTGCTCCCATTTTTCATCGATAGGACTTCGCTGAGGAAAGAAGATGTTAAAATGATTTCAACCGATTCACTGCACATGATGAAAGACCTGTTATTTAACTCGAATAGTCTGTGTCATGTGCCCGAACTGGCAGTGGCACTTGAGCGGGAGCAGGGTGGGCTCGTTAAGCTTGATCTTCCTTTACGTTTAATCAGTTGCAAAGTAGTTGGAATCCGTCATAAACATATTGCCTCGCGTGTTATCGATCACATTTTTGATTTTATAGAGGAGTACTTTGATTCGCTTTAGCCTCTCTAACTGCTCACATTACTTGATGTTTTCGTTCCAAATGTCAGCCAGCCGGTTGATACCAAATCAGACGAGAACAAAAGCTTGCCTATTGCAGAATAATAAGAAGTGTTTATGAAACGATATAAGATTGTCGGTAGACTCGGTCGGAGAGAAGCTAAATACTAGAAATGAGTTAAGTGAACTCGGCAAATTATTATAGGATGTTGACTGGAATGATTAGCCTGACTTTTCTCAGGATAATTTAAAGTTGAGGACTGGGGTCATCATTTGAGAGAACATGTGTACATCTGTATCTAATAAGACCATTTTTATCTCTTTAAGTGCTGCTACCATGACGTTTGCACTAGGCCTATTATTGGGAGGTTTTTATTTGAATAAGCCATCATCTATTGGCGTGTTTGGTCCGCCGCAAGCAGCAAGTGAAGAGCTGAAGAGTCATATCGAATCTGTGGAGTCTACTTCAGAGATAGAGGTGCCAAGACATCTTAAAGATTGGAAAGAGCTGCGTGAGAAAGTTTCAGATTCGAGAGGAATATCCATAGAGGGTTTATCAAGCTTGTTGGACGTCGATATTGCCAGAGACCGTATCGATTCCATCCCAATTTTCAGAATTTTTCCCAGAGAAATTAAGCATGAAGGGTTGTTTGTCCACTTGCATGGTGGTGCATTTACCTTTGAAGGTGGTGATATGGCGGCAGTTGAGGGGGCAGTAATCGCCTCTCAAGCTCATATGGAGGTGATATCTATCGATTACAGATTGTCACCTGAATTTCCGTTTCCTGCAGGACTAGAGGATATTTTCACGGTTTACAGAGCGATACGCGAATCTTCGCCAATGAGAAAGATTGCCGTTGGTGGTTCGTCTGCTGGAGGGAACCTTACTATTGCGCTAACACACTATCTAAAAAAAGAAGGGATGGATTTACCTGCTGTTTTGTATCTGGGGACCCCCCGGACCGACCTCTCGAATAAAAGCGACTCGCTCGATATTCTTGAGGGGGTTGATCCTAGGATCCCGAGTTTTCGAGAAGGTATTATAGAGGCGACGGAGCGACTTTATGTTGCAGCTTCTAGTCGCGAGGATCCGCTGATCTCGCCGATATATGGCGACTTTTCGGGCTTCCCGCCCACTTATCTCGTCACAGGGACTCGCGATATATTGCTAAGTGATACCATTCGAGTCCATCGCAAGTTGAGGCAGTCAGGTGTTGAGGCTTCCCTGAATGTCTACGAAGGCCTTTTTCACGCGGCTTACATATCTGCCGGGTTTTCGCCAGAGTTTTATCAAGTGTATGGAGAGCTTTCAGAGTTTTTGGGCACCCATCTCCAATAGTGGATTAAGCGAATTAAAGAGACAGTTAAAAGGGATCTTAAGCAGAACTTTTTTATAAAAGGCATGGATTTATAATGACTTTTGTAGCCGTGAATCATGAAAGCCAAATACAAGGAATGTCATAAATGTATGAAGGAATGTATGAACTAATCGGACAAGAATGTAGCATGTTTACTAGGAAGTTAGAGGCACAACTTTGCTACCAAAAGATACCATATAGGTGGCTTATCAAGAGTCGGGAAAATACGGACGAGATTGAGGCCAGGGCTGGCACTCGTTTTATTCCTGCTCTAAAGACGCCTGATGGTTGGGTGGTAACTGATACCATAGCGTTAGGGCCTTTTTTGCATTACCGGTTTAACGACGTGCCAGTTGTTCCAAGTGATCCTGCGCAGAGAGGTGCTTGCTTTGTGTTGGAGGATTTCTTTAATCACTGGTATCCGCGCCATGCGTTGCATTCAAGGTGGTGTTACCCTGAAAACGTCGTCAAGACCGGCGTCCGTTTCGGAACTAATATTCTCTTAGGGAAACACATTGATGTTGAGCTAACGGATGAAGAATTCGATTTGGTAAAGGATTTCGGTGAAGTCATCCTCAATTCTTTTGGATTGGCAGCCTGCGAAGTCCAAGGGGCTGGCACAGACAAGAAATCAGCTATTCAAAAAGATTTTGGTAGAATGCTGAGCCTCCTTTCTAGCCACTTGTCGCAGAACAAGTTTTTGCTCGGCGATAGTGCATGCTTGGCTGATTTTGCCTTGGCAGGACCTTTTAAAGCTCATTTTCTCCTTGATCCTGAGCCTCGCGGTTGGTTTGGAACAAATTTGTCTGTAATGGAAGATTATATCGACAGGATTTGGGCTGGGGCTGACATCACCCACGAATGGCAGTCCAATGATGGCTTTCCAGAGTCGCTATTGCCGCTCTTTGATTATGCGCAGAATCATTATCAAGCATTCGCTCGGAGCAGCATTGAAGCTGCCGCCAAGGGCGAAAAATTCTTTGAGCTTGATCTTGGTGACGGCCCGTTTGTTGCCAGATCAATGAAACGATTAGAAAAAGCGCGCCTGCATGTGGCGGATGAATTAAAAAGATCCGGGTCTATTAATTCTTCACTTTCAGGTACAAAAGTCATGGATTTCTACCTCGAGCCTCCAAAGTTGATTTAGCCGAAATGTTGTCTAAAAAGCCGATTTGTCGGTATGCAGGTAGGTAAATGGATTAAGGAGTAACGTGTGGTAACCGAATTTAAAGATATGGGCGGCCCATCTGCATTTGAAATTGGTGCATTTCAGCGATGGATCCAGTCAATGTGGTTAAGAAGCATCTGCTCAGAAAAACGTCTTTTGAAGAAAAGAAAGCGAGAAGATTCTTCCAGAGCAAAAAAAGGCCAACATCATGTGGTTGAGTTTTTTTATGGCGCATCGGACCCCTACAGTCATCTAGCAGCGCAAACACTTTGCAAATTAAGAGAACGCTATAGCGTGCACTTTAAATTTAATTTGGTGAGTCAACCAGTCGGTGATAACTCCCCAGAGCCTGAAATGCTGAAAAAGCTAAATCGGATCGATTGCCGAAGTGTTGCGCGGGAGTATGGTTTAGAATTTCCAGACCATGAATCCCCTTTAGATCCGTGTCTTGTAAATCTTGCAAATTCGATTCTAGCTGCCCAGAGCGATGAAAATTTTATTGCAATTGTTTCGGAAGTTGGTCAGGCGCTCTGGGAAGGTCATGGAATTCGCTTGGAAAAGCTGAAGGCGAAGTTTGGTGGGCTTGATGACGGTGACTCTCAAAGTTGTATTGAGCGCGGAAATGCCCGTCGTGAAAAGCTGGGTCACTACTCCGAAGCGATGTTTTATTATGGAGGTGAATGGTACTGGGGCATTGACCGCCTCTATCATCTCGAGGAACGTCTGGCTGGCTTGCTTGCCGGAAGGCAGCCCGGGATGCCTATTTGTTTTCCCAGACCCAAAATCGAAAATGGCCCATTAAAAGATGACGGATCCCTTACCCTCGAATTTTATCCAACCCTTCGAAGCCCCTATACTTCCATTATATTTGAAAGAGTAATCAAGTTGGCATCAGATACTGGAATTGCTTTAAGAGTGCTACCAGTTCTGCCGATGGTGATGCGAGGCGTGCCGACTACAAAAAATAAAGGTGCTTATATCTTCTGGGATGCGGCAAGAGAGGCTCGGTCAGCGGGTGTGCCATTTGGAAAGATTTATGATCCAGTCGGTCGTCCAGTCAAGCGATGCTACTCACTCTATCCATGGGCCGCTCAGCAAGGAAAAGGGGTTGATTTACTTGGGTCTTTTCTGAAGGCTGTGATGTCGGAGGGCGTAAATTGCAATAATGATCGAGGGCTCAGATCAGTGGTTGAGAGAGCAGGATTGAATTGGTCCGATGCACGGAAATATATTGGCGATAATGAATGGGTGCAACTATTGGAGGAGAACCGGCGCAAGCTATATTCTCTCGGAATCTGGGGAACTCCAAGCTTTCGGTTGCTTGACAATAAAGGGGTACAAAAATCAGCTTGGTGGGGTCAAGATCGTCTCTGGATTGTATCAAGAGAAGTGCAACAGCTCTTGTCGCTGAGAAACATGTAATAAATATATCAAAATACATTAAATAAACTTTATATTTAACTGATATATCGGTTAAATATAATTTTAGGGGCCTAGAATAATGAGTGATGCTGCCCGCCATCTATAACGATGTTCTGACCGACAATAAACCGTGACAGAGGGCTGCAAAGAAGCGCTGCCATTGGAGCCATGTCGTCAGCATTTGCGGCGAAGCCAGCTGGAATTTTGTTATTCCTTTCAAAATGTTCTGCTATTGCCTTGTGGTTCATGGGTAAGTCGAATGCCTTGGCATATGATTCAACGTTTTCTTCAGCTCCCTCCGTTTGAAACATGCCGGGCAAAATGTTGTTAATGTTGACGCCAAATCGAGCTATTTCTCGCGATACACTTGCAGTATAGTTGACGAGAGCTGACCGAGCAGGGCCTGACATGAGTCGCCAGATCATCGGATTTTTCGCTGAGAACGTGGCTATGTTTAATATCCTACCCCAGCGCTTTTTCGTCATCACGGGTATATAGTTACGCATTATTTCAATCGGCCCGATGAGAGTTGTTTCTACAGATTCTCGCCACATTTCCGGTGTTACTTCTAAGAAATCGCCATTCACAGGAGGAGGCTTGATGGTGATTGCCAATATATCAGGATCTGGGCAGGCGTTGAAAAGTGTCTCGCGTCCTATTGATGTGGACGAATCCGCTACCACCGGTGTTACGCTAATTTGGTACTTCTCAGATATTTCTTCTGCGGCCTTTTTGAGCCGTCTTTCCCTGCGAGCAGTGATGAATAATTCCACTCCGCCCTCAGCCAGGCGCTCGGCGGTAGCCCGTCCCATACCGGCACTTCCGCCGGCCATAATAGCTTTCTTGCCAGATATTTGTAGGTCCATTCTCTCTCCTAAGCACTAATTCCAATCGGGGGGTTTGACATGTTTAATCTTACTTTGCCGCGGAAAATTTTCGACTTATGGCCGGCTATGCTTTGCCTCTATTGAGTAACCCAACATTTTTGAAGGCGTCAATAATTTCGGTTGGTGGGCTGCACACTTTTCTTCTTTTTAGATCGAAAAAGGCGCCTTCACTAACCACCATGGCGGCTGTTTCTTTGCGGCCATTCAATATTTCTAATGTCCTGTTCCATTTGCGAAAATCTTTCGATTTTGATTCGAATTCGACGTTGATTTGCATCCTCTCATCCATAAACATTTCTCGAAAGAAGTCTATATGAGAATTAAAAACAATAGGGGCAACTTCGTGTTTCCAAAATAGGCTGTTGAGTCCAAGCTCCTCGTGTAACTCTTGAAGCGACCGTATTGATATATTGTAGTATGCCGCCTCAGAAACATGCTGATTGTAATCGATGAACTCCGCCGTGACGACCTTCGATATTGTTTTCATGGGATTTTCAACCGTGGATTATAGGTATCCTCATAATCAGCCAATTTTGTTGGGGATCCAAGGCCAAATTTATAAGAGTTTATTATCACGTTATATCCTCTTGCTTGAAAAACCAATGGTCACGACATGGTATAATCGAAATTTTAAGCATCGGGCCGCTGGAGCAACTATGCACCCAAAATATTTGTTATGCATGATATCGGCGACAATTTGTTTAATAACCTCATGTAACAGATCAGGCGAGTCGCTACAAGAAGAAGACTCTGAACAATCATCTCTCACGCAGCCTCCTAGTATGGTGTGCGAGGCTCATAATCAACTTAAAACAGCATTTTTTGGCGATTTGCACATTCATACCGCCTATTCGTTTGATGCGCCTGCTTACCAAATGAATTTGACTCCTCTTGATGCGAATAGATTTGCTCGGGGACAGGTGATATCTTTTTTCCCGCTAGATGAAGATGGGGTGGCAGTTGGACGGGCGAAGATCGATCGGCCGCTCGATTTTATAGCTGTCACTGATCACGGCGAATTTTTGGGGGAGCGGGCATTATGTAGGGACGAAAATTCACCTCGGTATGATATTCCATTTTGTCGAGACTACCGGTCAGACTGGGCTCGGGGTGTCACTATGCTCGGGGCACAGGTGATCTCTGAGGACCCATTTAGGGTCCCAGAACTCTGTGGTGAGGATGGTTCACTTTGCAGCGACTTTGCAAAATCTCCGTGGCATGAAATTCAGACCGCATCGAATAATGCGAATGAACCATGCACCTTCACTAGTTTCATTGGTTACGAATACACTGGAACTCCGGGTGTTTCCAATTATCATCGTAACGTTATCTTTAGAAACGCGAATGTTCCTGACTTGCCGG